>JAZNEZ010000071.1:0-3951 GCA_045588875.1 Candidatus Scatosoma sp.
TATGCAATTCCGTGGGGTCTTTCTGCCACTGTTTCAAACGCTCGACCACCTTTTTCGCGTTAAATATCTTCAACGCGTTTTTCACGTCTTTGAGGTAGTATTCGGCGTTATCGCGCTCCATCGACGTCGCGTATTTGGTAACGATCGCCGCGTTTCCAAAATACGTCGCCTCTGCAATCGACGACGCGCCGCTCTTACCCAGCCACACGTTCGACGCCGCGAGGTATTCGAGCGTTCTCTCGCAGAATCCCTCCACGATCAACGTTACGCCAACATTCGGCTTTATCTTTTTCAGCTCTTTATAAAGCTTTTCGTTCTTGCCACAGATCGCCACCACGTTGATACGCATATTGCTCTCTGCGATAAGCTCCACGATCTTTTTCATTCGTCCGAGCCCGTAGCCGCCCTCGAATAACACGATCGTCATTTTGTTTTCAGGTAAGCCCAGCGCCCTGCGGTTCGCCTTTTTATCCAAAGGAATATACAACGCCTCTTTACGAATCGCAAAGGGTACGAGCCTTAAATTGCTCCCGTTGAAACGGCGTTTATGCTTTTTGAGCGCCGTGAAATATCCGCGCGGAGTGGAAACGAGGGTCATATCGTTTCTGTATCGACAAAGGGGTATAACCTGCACGTCGGGGATATAGCTCACCGTGATCGGCTTGTCGGGTAGCTGTTCGGCGTAATAAGTCGTTGCCCAGTGGGTATTCACCACCATATCCGGCTGTAATTCCTGCATGTGTCGCACTGCCGCTTCCCCTGCCCCAGAAATATATACGTCCATAATCACTTTGGAAAGAAGAGTAGGACCGAACACATCCATCGCAAACATATTCAAATATCCGTATACGTGATTGCGATTGTATTTTTTGACCTCGTTTACGAGATTTTTTTCAAACTGTATCAGCGGTTTTTCTTTCGTTTCGCTGAAAAACTGCGAGCGTACGACCTCGCAATATGCGCCGTACTTTTTCTCAAACGCCTCCACGAGCGAGCGTTGCGGCATAATATGCCCCATGCCTGCTTCCACGAACGGGAATACCACACGCGGTTTATAATTAGGCGATAACCGAACGTAAGGATCGCGCGAGGTGAGCTTACGGCTTTGTTTGCGGAATACGTCCGCCTCCGTCGCCGCTAACATCGCAAGGTATAAGAAAGTGAAATACGCCTTATAAAATACGGTATCAAGCAAGGAAATACCCAAAAAGCTCAACGACGCAAGTACGAGAAACGCACGGTTTAATTCGAATTTCCGCGCCAAGAGCCGACCAACCGTAACGAGATGTACGATCCCTACCAACAGTCCGACAATACCGCTACCGCCGAGCGCTTGGAAGAAGATATTGTGCGCAAGATAGGAATATATCCCGAACACGCCGTTGCCTATCGTCGAGGGCGCGTTCATATCCACCGCAAAACCACCGCCGAATATGGGGTTTTGCAGAAAATACTGCCAAAACCGTCCCCAAATGATAAACCGACCGCTCGTTACGTCGCCCTCCGATTTTTTAATGAAGAAATCGAAGAAAAATTCAAACGTTTCCGTAAAGCCCAACAGCACGAGCAACGCGCCCACGCCGATGAGTACCCAAAATAACGTCAACAACACGCGCGAACGCATTTCCTTGTCGCGTACGCCTACAATCGTACCGATCAACACGATAATCGCCCCTGCTACCATTGCTGCACGGCAGAGGGTGAAGAAGATTGCCACGTTCGCAAGCACGAGCGCCGCAATCCATATCCATTTATGCTTGGGAGAACGGGATATGCGATAAAAACAAGCAGGCATCGTGATGGCAAGGTAAATGCCGAAATCGTTGCTCATACCCCAACCGCATACCATATGCCCTTTCCATTCCGCGCTTAAAATGAGAAAGCCGTAAAAGCGCGTGGCGTAGATATAGATAAGCAACGCCATAATATAGAACATCGTCGTCAGCATAATATCGGCGATCTTGCTCAGCGTAAACTCCTTGTAATCAAGGGTAGAGGCAAAAAACAGGTATACGAAGAAGAACGTCGCCGCTTGAATTGCGCCGAACGCGAGGTCGGTAAATTGCCAACTCGCGGAAAACGCGCCCGAAAGGATAAAGGAAAGGGAAAGCAAGCCGATCCCCCAAAGCAGACCTTTCTTTTGGAACGCGCGACGGAAATCCCCGTAAACGACAACGCGGAAAATAGCGGCGGAAAGTACGCACGCCCCACCGACGAACGCCGTGATAATGAACGGGAACGAGGAATAGAACGTCGACGCTTCGCCTACGATAAATTGACACTTGTCTATAATTTCAAAGCCCGACGCCGTTTTCCAAGGGCTGTTCTGCGTAGAAACGCAAAAAGTCGCCATACAAAGAATAGGCACGGCGGCGTTGGTATTTTTGCTAAAAAGACAGATATAAATAAACAGGAGCGCAAGTCCGATAAACCCGACGAGATCGAGCCCGAACGCTTGCGTGATAAAAATATACGAGGCGAGAATGACGAGAAACCAACGGCTAGACAAAAACGTCTCCGTCTTTTTCAAAATCGCATTCGATTGTCTAAGCGCCGCAATTTTTTCTTGCATTGCGTTCTTTTTTACTTGTAACATACGCCCCCTTGCATCCGTCTAACGGATAGTATGCGCATTTTTTCTTAAATGTGTGAATAGAAATCAATGGAGCGAATTAAAACTTTCTCCAAACCATTTTATTGACAACGCCTGTGTACGATTGAATAATCTTCACGACCTTCGTCGATACGTTTTCGTCGGCATATGCAGGCACAATCGTCCCTTCATCCCCGTTTTCATACATGGATACTGCAAGCTCAACAGCTTGTAACACTTGTTCGGAGGTTATGCCGCCAATCGTGAAAACACCTTTCTCCATCGCCTCCGGTCGTTCGGTAGAAGTACGAATAGAAACTGCCGGAAATCTAAAATAAGCCGCTTCTTCCGGAATCGTCCCACTGTCTGATACGACACAAAAAGCATTTTGCTGTAAATGATTATAGTCAAAAAAACCGAGAGGTTTACTTTGAATTACCCTCTTGTCAAATTGAAAACCTCGTTGCTCGATATATTTTTTCGAACGGGGGTGACAAGAATATAAAATAGGCATATCATATGTTTGCGCCATTACGTTTACGGCATTCATCAACGAAAAGAAATTTGATTCAATGTCAATGTTCTCTTCACGGTGGGCGGATAATAAAATATATTTTTTCTTTTCAAGTCCTAATCTCGCCAAGACATCACTGTTTTGTATACTTTGTATATTCTTGTCCAACACCTCCGCCATAGGAGAACCCACAACGTATGTGTTTTCGGGCTTAACGCCGCTATCAAGAATATATCGGCGTGCGTGTTCCGAATAACATAAATTTACGTCGCTTGTAACGTCTACGATCCGTCGAATAACCTCTTCGGGCAAATTTTCGTCTTTACAACGATTCCCTGCCTCCATATGGAATACGGGTATTTTTAATCTCTTTGCCGCAATAACGGAAAGACAGGAATTTGTATCCCCTAACACAATCATAGCATCCGGCTTTACCGTATTCATAATTTCATAGGATTTCGCGATTACGTTCCCCATGGTTTGCCCTAAATTTTCACCAACCACACCTAAATAATAATCGGGTTCTCGTAAGCCTAATTCCTTAAAAAATACTTCGTTTAACGTATAATCGTAATTTTGTCCCGTATGCACAAGCACGTGTTCGAAATATTTATCGCATTTTTTGATAATTTCCGACATTTTTATAATTTCGGGACGCGTGCCCAAAATTGTCATCAATTTTAATTTAGACATAGTTAACCTTCTTTATAATTGATAATGAGGATACATCTCCTTATGTCCCCTCGTCCATTCCGCCAATTCTGCTACCATCGTTTCGTAATCAGGAATCAAATAATCAAATTCGTAACGGGTACGCTTTAAGGACTTGTCAAGCGAAACTCCC
>JAZNEZ010000072.1:0-2402 GCA_045588875.1 Candidatus Scatosoma sp.
AGGAAAGGTATATAATCGTGGTAAAGGCGGTGAAAGGATATGATTAAAATTTTAGTAGCGGAGGACGATAAAGACTTAAATCGTTTCGTCTGCACGTGTTTGCGTGGCGGTGGCTATGAAACGGTTTCGTGCGCGGACGGTGAAGAGGCGCTCAAAGCTATGGAATCGGTGAAGTTCGATATGATCCTCACCGATATTATGATGCCGCGAGTAGACGGATTCGAGCTTGCCGAGAGCGTACGCGCGATCGATAAAAGTATTCCCATTATTTTTATGACCGCCAAAGACGACAAGCCATCGAAAATGCTCGGATTTCATATCGGTATCGACGATTATATCGTAAAGCCGTTCGATATGGACGTGCTCCTTATGAAGATCGGCGCAATACTGAGAAGAGCCAAGATCGAAACGGAAAAACGGCTCACCGTCGGCAATTTTACAATGAATGCGGAGGAGCATACGGCAACCGTAAACGGGGAGGAAATTCCGCTCACCGTGCGCGAATTCGACATTCTCTTTAAGCTGTTGTCCTATCCCAAAAAGACGTTCACGCGCTCGGCCTTGATGGAAGAGTTTTGGGATTACGATTCGTCTGCAACTTCTCGGACGGTGGACGTATATATCGTAAAATTACGCGAAAAGACGGCAAAGTGCGACGGGTTTGAAATACTCACCGTGCACGGGCTGGGATATAAGGCGGTACTCAAATGAAAGCGCGCAAATACCGAAACGGCGGTTTTTCTTTCGTAGGCGCGCTGATATTTTTCGTTACGATCGCGCTCATCATTCAGATTGCCGTGATGATCTATGATTACATTATCCAACGCACGGATAACCGAGGCTTGATCGCCGTGTTAATGCTCGTGGTGATTGTGATTTTGTCCGTGATTTGTACTTTGATCGATTTCATACGCCGTAAGCGCACGATCGACCGTCCCGTAAAGCGGATTTTAGAGGCGACGGAAAAGATCGCGTCGGGGGATTTCTCCGTGCGTTTGGATATCGATAGCCCGTACGGAAAATACAGTCCATACGAAGTAATTATGGAAAACATCAACGTACTTGCCGCGGAGCTTGGCAAAAGCGAAGTGTTGAAAACGGACTTTATTGCGAACGTTTCGCACGAATTGAAAACGCCGCTCACCGTTATTCAAAATTATGCGACGTTGTTGCAAGACGAGGGCTTGGACAAAGAAACGCGAAAAAAATACGCAAAAACGCTTTCGCAGGCTGCGAAACGGTTGACCGATTTAATTACGAATATACTCAAACTCAACAAGCTTGAAAATCAGGAGATCAAGCCGGAGTTTGAAAGGATAAACTTGACCGAGGCGTTGGCGCAGACGGTTTTAAGTTACGAGGGCTTGATAGAGAGCAAAAAGCTGGAGCTCGATTGCGATTTGGACGACGTGCATATCGTTTCCGCGCCCAGCCTTTTGGAGATCGTTTGGAATAATCTTTTGTCCAACGCGGTGAAATTTACGGAAGAGGGCGGCAGGATCGGCGTTTCGCTCAAAGCGGAAAAAAGCAAAGCTGTGGTGAAAATTTCGGATACGGGCTGTGGCATATCCCCCGAAATGGGCGCGCGTATCTTTGAAAAGTTTTATCAAGGCGACACCTCGCACTCGGGCGAGGGGAACGGGCTCGGGCTTGCGCTTGTGAAAAAGGTTATCGATATTTTGGGCGGAGAAATTTCCGTGAACAGCGCGCTGGGCAAGGGCAGCACGTTTACGATCGTATTAAAAGGTGTAGTCAATGAATGAAAAGTGGCAAAAATTCTTGCAAAAGCTGAAAAATCCCTCGCCGTGGGCGTTAATTGCGATCTACACGGCGACGTTGGTATTTATCACGGGCGCGCTACTCATCTTATTCGTGGAGTACGAGGGCACGTTTCTTGAAATCGTGGCTTACGGCTTGTTCGCGCTTGCCGCGGTTTCGCTTGCATACACCACGTACACGATCGTTTTATTTGCGCCGAGAATGAAAGGGTGGTTTTTAGAAACGGTCGAGCGGTTTGCGTTTACGCGCGCGATCATGCATAATTACGGGCACAGGACGATCATTTTTGCGATCGGTACGTTTTTGATCAGCGTGGCGTACGGTATTTTCAACGGCGTGCTCGGGATTGTGTCCAAATCGATATGGTACGGCGCGCTCGCGGCGTATTATATATTCCTCGCGCTCATTCGCGGCGGCGTGCTGACCTACCATAGAAAAAAGCATGCCGGAAAAGCGGAAAACGAAGAGCTGGAGCAGGCGAAAACGTATCGGGGGAGCGGCATATTGCTGTTGATCTTAAACGTCGCGCTTTCGGCGGCTATCGCGCAGATGATCTTTGACGACAGATTTTTCGATTATCCCGATTGGACGATCTTTGCCTCGGCGGCGTACGCGTTCTTCAA
>JAZNEZ010000073.1:0-2000 GCA_045588875.1 Candidatus Scatosoma sp.
AAAGTACGTTTCCAAAGCCGACTATGTAAGCGCATACGAAAGCAAGCTGAAAAGACAGCAAATTCTTATTTACAATACCATCAACAAGCCGATTTCTGCGTTGAAAAACATAAGTAAAAAAGCGAAAAGCGCGATTGAAGAAACGGGTGTGAATATCGCCTATATCGCGTTTGGTTTTATCCATTGGACGGAAAACGCAAATCCGCAATACGTTATGCGCGCGCCGATTTTGCTCGTTCCCGTTACGATTGAAAACGAATCTCCCATCAAGCCTTATTACGTGAAAGTTACCGACGACGAAATTATCGTCAATCCGACCTTTGCGTTCAAATTACAAAACGAATACGGAATCAAACTCCCCGAATTTGACGAAGACGAGGGAATCGAAAGCTACTTTTCGAAAATCGAGGGATTGGTTTCCAAGCTCAAATGGACGGTGTCCACCGAATGTAAAATGGGTATTTTCTCCTTCTTGAAAATCAATATGTATCGAGATTTGAAAGACAACGCAGAAAAGATCGTGAAAAACAAAAGCGTTCGCGCCTTGCTTGGAGAAGTGGGCGCAAAATCCGATTTAGAGGACGGTGAACTCGTACACGGTATCGACCTTTTGGATTTACACAACGTCGTGGACGCGGATTCTAGCCAAGCCGAGGCCATTCAAACGGCGCTGATGGGGAAGAGTTTCGTTTTGCAAGGCCCCCCAGGGACGGGCAAGAGCCAAACGATTACCAACATCATTGCAGAGTGTTTGTTGAGCGGAAAAAAAGTACTGTTCGTTTCCGAAAAACTTGCCGCGTTGAACGTGGTTTATGAAAAGCTGAAAAACGTAGGCTTGGAAGAATTTTGCTTGGAATTGCATAGCCATAAAGCGAACAAAAAACAGGTTATTGAAGAACTTTATCATACGCTGAAATTACAAAAAAGCGGTGTTTCCGATCAAGCGGAACGAGAATTAAAAGCAAAAAAAGAACTGCAAAAAAAGTTGGACGATTATGCCGTGGAACTGCATAAAGTTCGCCCCGTTATCAACAAAACCCTTTATCGGTTGTACGAAGAAGTGTCGGCGTGCCGTCTTGCGCCCGATATGGAATACGTTATTGAAAACATAAAGGACAAGGGCGAGGAATATATCGAAAACGCGGAAACCGCGCTTGGCAGATACGTAGATTATATCCCGACGATCGGTTACGATTATCATCATAATATTTGGTACGGCTATAAAAATCTTGATTGTTCTTATCAAGTAGTAACGCAAGTGAAGTCCGATTTGCTTTCCGTCGCGGAGCTTTGCATAGCATTGGAAAAAATCGCGGAAACGGTAGGCGCAAAATACGGAGTAACGGCGAATACGCTTACCCGTGCGCACGCTTTTGCAAAATTCTTTGCTCTTGTAAAGAAAAGCGACTTTATAACGCCTGCGCTTTTAACGCCCTCCACGCTGAATAAAGCTTTGGAAACCGTCAAGCAAATGGAGGAGCTTGCGAAAGTAATTCTTGAAAAGAAAGCGCTTTTGGAGGAAACGTTCGACGAAGATATTTATAAGCTCGACGGGCAAACGCTGTATAAGAAATTAACCAAGCAATTTAACGGCTGGCTTTCCCGTATTTTCAGTAGGGAATATAAATGCATAATCGGCGATATCAAACTTTGTAAAAAGGACGGTAAAAAGCCCAAATACAAAATCGCCGTGAACGCAATCGACGATCTTCGTATTTATCAACAAAAATCCAAAGAATTTAACCGCCTGCACACAACCGTTCAAGCTTCGCTCGGGCAAGCGTATCAAGGGGTGCACACCGATTTTGCGCGGTGTTTAGGCGAATTAAACGATTTGTCGGCAATCCAAGGCGCAGGCGTAAGGTGTGAGAAATTCGCGACTATATCTCAAAAAGATTTCGTTGCCCAAAAGCCTATTTTTGCGGAATTGGCAAACCGTTACGAACAAGCGTTTATAAATAACGGCGAATCGGAAAAAAGGTTGATTAGTTACTTTGACG
>JAZNEZ010000074.1:0-3994 GCA_045588875.1 Candidatus Scatosoma sp.
AGCTTTGCGGAATATCTTTCAAAACGCTACTCACCGCAGGGCATACGGCAGGGAGCGCGAGCTATCTCGTAGAGGAAAAGGACGGGGGCAGGTATTTGTTCACGGGAGATACCCTCTTTTGTAACAGTATCGGCAGAACGGATTTCCCGACGGGGGATATGGGCGTATTGCGCGAGAGTTTGAAACGGCTTGTATCGCTTGGCGGAGATATGCCCGTGTATGCAGGACACAACGAAGAAACGACCTTGGAGCAGGAGAGAAAATATAACCCGTTTTTGGCGGATCTATACTGATGTTAACGACGAACTGTGCATTTTTGGAAAATGAAATATTAGACGTTGCGCGCCTTTTCAAGCGTCGTCCGCAATCGATTGAGCACGCCTTTCGCTACGACGAGGGAGGCGTTTTTCACAACGACTTTTTAGTGGACGGAAAGGCGTATTCCTTTCAAGATCAAGGGGATGTGCAAGACGTGCTCACCCTCAAACGCTTGGAAAGACGGTTTGCGAAATTGCATTTATACGAAATTTTAAGCGAGGAATACGGCGAAAAAATGCCTTGGGGCGCGCTCACGGGGATTCGTCCGACCAAGCTTGCGTATACGGAAATAGAAAACGGCAACGATTTTCGGAAGCTGTTTGTAAAAATGCAGGTGCGCGAGGAAAATATCCGTTTGGTAGAGGAAATTTTACAAACGCAAAAGGGCGTTTACGAAAAAAAGGATAACAACACCGATTTATTTATTTCCATTCCCTTTTGCCCCACCAAATGCGCGTATTGCTCGTTCATCACCGCGCCGATCGAGAAAACACGCGGCTTTTTGCCGGCGTATTTAGATTGCTTGGAAAAGGAGCTTGCCGCAGCGGCGGACAGCGTGAAAAATTTGCGTAGCGCGTATATCGGCGGCGGCACGCCGTTTGCGCTGGAAACAAACGAGCTCGAACGGGTACTCAAAGCCACCGCGCCTATTTTGAAAAAGTTTAATAGTAGCGCCGAATACACCGTGGAGGCAGGTCGTCCCGACGTGTTTTCGGAAGAAAAATTGCAATTGTTAAAGGATTATAACGTGAGCCGTATCTGTATCAATCCACAGACGTTTTCGAACGAAACCTTGCAAAAGATCGGAAGAAAGCACACGGTCGAGGATTTTTATAAGGCGTTTGAAACGTCTGAAAAATACGGTTTCAGCGTGAATATCGACCTGATCGCAGGCTTGACGGACGAAACGGTGGAAGCGTTTGCTTGCGGTGTGGAAAAGGCGATACAAACGGGCGCGGACAATATCACGGTGCATTGTCTTTCCTTAAAATCGGGCGCGAAAATGAAAGAGGAAACGGCGTATATCGAAAACGATTATATTTCCCAAATGATCGAAAGCTCGCGAAAACTACTCCAAAGGGGTGGTTATAAGCCTTATTATATGTACCGCCAAAAATATCAGGCAGGGAATAACGAGAACGTGGGCTGGACGAAAGCGGGGAAAGCGTGCGTATATAATATAGACGTTATGGAAGAAACGGCGGACAACCTTGCCGTGGGCGCGAACGCTATTTCCAAGCGCGTGTGGAATGAAAAGGGGCGCATTGAGCGGCTCGCCTCGCAAAAGGATTTGAAAACGTATATCGAAAATATCGACGAGATTATCGATAAAAAACGTAAATTTTTCGAATAAACGCCGAAAAAAGCGAAAAACACGCGCGATTTTAATTTACATTCTTAAAAGAATGTGGTAAAATAGTAATAACGGTCGCGAAGAGAATCGAATCTCCACGTTTCCCTTGGCGATACGGGTTAAAATTCCATAGGAGGATAAAAGCAAATGGAAAAACAAGAAATCATTGCAAAACACGCAACGCACGAGGGCGACACCGGTTCGCCCGAAGTTCAGATCGCTTTGTTGACGCAGAGAATCAATCACCTTAACGAGCATCTGAAAGCGCACAAGCAGGACAATCATTCCCGTCGCGGACTTTTGAAAATGGTCGGTAAACGTCGCGGTCTTTTGGATTATCTGAAAGAAAAAGATATCGCAAGATACAGAGCGATCGTTGAAGCTTTGGGATTGAGAAAGTAATGGAGCACGAAAGGGCGAGGTGTTTAACTCGCCCTTTTTTGTCGGTATATAGAAAGTATGAAGCCACGGCATAAGCTTGATACTGAATATACGCCGTAAAATCACCGCTGACGGAAGGACGCCGTCAGCAGGCAAGAACAAAAAAGAATTATAAGACAAGGAGAATTTACAAAAATGCCAGCATTAGAAAACAGCAGAGTATTCAAAACGGACTACGCAGGCAAAGAACTCGTAGTCGAAATCGGCAAATACGCAGAGCAAGCCAACGGCGCGTGCTTGGTGCGTTGTGGCGATACCGCCGTACACGTATCCGTGTGTATGAGCGAAACGGCGAGAGAGGGTATGGATTTCTTCCCTCTTTCCGTAGATTACGAAGAAAAAATGTTCGCCGTGGGTAAGATCCCCGGGGGATTCAAAAAGCGCGAGGGCAGAGCGTCGGATAAGGCGATCCTCGTGGCAAGACTCATCGACAGACCTATCCGTCCGTTGTTCCCGAAAGGGATTTTCAACGACGTAGTGGTCGTTGCAACGGCGCTTTCGGTTGATCCCGATATCGCACCCGAGCCCCTCGCTATGATCGGCTCGTCGATTGCGCTTTCCATCTCCGATATTCCTTGGGCAGGACCTACGGGCTCGGTGATCGTCGGTTGTATCGACGGGAAATATATTATCAATCCCACCGTTGAAGAGAAAGAAAAGAGCACGATCCACCTTTCGCTTGCAGGTACGAAAGACGCGATCCTTATGATCGAGGCAGGCGCGAAAGAGGTTACCGACGCGGAAATGGTCGGCGCGATTATGTACGGACACGAGGAGATCAAAAAGGTCTGCGCGTGGATCGAAGAGATCGCAAAAGAGGTTGGTAAACCCAAGAAAGAAATGGAGTTCTACCATATCCCCGAAGATATCGATGCGGCGGTAAAGGCGTACGGTTACGAAAAGCTTGAAAAAGCGCTCGACACGTTCGACCGTCAGGAAAGACAAGCCAACCAAGCGGCGGCAGAGGCGGAGATTATCGAGCATTTCTCGGAAATTTATCCCGATCAGATGCGCGAAGTGAAAGATTCCATTTACTATATCGTAAAAGGTATCGTTCGTGCGAAAATTTTCGATAAGGGCATTCGTCCCGACGGCAGAAAGCTTACGGAAGTTCGTCCCATTTGGTGCGAGCACGGAATTTTACCCAGAGTACACGGTTCGGCGGTGTTCACGCGCGGTCAAACGCAGGCACTCACCACCTGTACGCTCGGTATGCTCGGCGAGGCGCAGAGAATGGAAGGTCTTGACGAGGAAGAAGAAAAGAGATATATGCATCAATATAACTTCCCTGGGTACTGTACGGGCGAGGCGAAAGCACTTAGAAGCCCTGGGCGTCGTGAAATCGGACACGGTGCGCTTGCAGAACGCGCGCTCATTCCCGTAATCCCCGACGAAAGCGAATTCCCGTATGCAATCCGCGTGGTATCGGATATCTATTCGTCCAACGGTTCGTCGTCAATGGCGTCCGTTTGCGGCTCGACGATGGCGCTTATGGACGCAGGCGTGCCTATCACCGCACCCGTTGCAGGTTGCGCGATGGGGCTCGTGAAAGATCCCGAAACGGGCAAGTACGTTATTTTGACGGACATTCAAGGATTAGAGGACTTCCTCGGCGATATGGACTTCAAAGTGGCGGGTACGGACAAAGGTATCACGGCAATTCAAATGGATATTAAAATCAAAGGTATTTCCGAAGAAATTATGCTCGACGCGATCGCGCAGGCGCAGGACGCGAGAAAGCATATTTTGGGTAAAATGCTTGAATGTATTCCTACCGTTAGCGAACAGCTTTCCGAATACGCACCCAAGATCGTTACGTTCAAGATCAATCCCGAAAAGATCGGCGACGTGGTTGGTAAGCAGGGTAAAGTTAAAGTCGGA
>JAZNEZ010000075.1:0-2710 GCA_045588875.1 Candidatus Scatosoma sp.
TCTATGGGGCAGGGCTTATTGCTTGACTACGTAATCCAAAAAGCGGACGAGGGTGCGACGATCGAGGAAACGGCGCAATATGCAGAGGAGCTGAAATTGCATATCTGCCATCATTTCACCGTGGATAATCTGTTCCACTTAAAACGTGGCGGACGCGTTTCGGGGGCGACCGCGCTCGTCGGCTCGATCCTTAAAATCAAGCCGATTATGCACGTGGACGATAACGGTAAGCTGGTGGCAATCGGTAAGGCAATGGGTAGAAAGAAGTCGTTGCATACGCTCGTGGATAACCTTTTCAATTCGTTGGATATAAATGAAAACGAGCCTATTTTCATTAGCCACGGTGATTGTATCGAGGACGTGGAATACGTGAAATCGTTGATATTGCAACGTTTGCCGAACGTAAAAATCATGGTCAACTACGTGGGCGCGGTGATCGGTACGCATTCAGGGTGTGGCACGCTCGCCATTTTCAATAAAGGTAAAAAGAGATAAAAAGTATCCCGTCCGAATTCGGACGGGATATCGTTTATTTACAGGTTTGGACTTCGATTACTTTTAAGGTTGTGCCCTGCACGCAAAAGCGTATTTGCCAATCGGCAAAGCGCATACCGTACACGCGGTCGGGCTCGTTCTTATAGGCAGGGCGCGGATCGTCGGCAAGACATTCAATCAAGCCTGCCCTTTTTTCTTCGGGCACGCGTTGGAGCAACACTTCGGGAAACTCCACTTCCAAACGGTGTGCTACGCCCAACGTGGCGTAACCGCCCGTCGCGCCCTCGATAAGGTCTGCGTGCGGTAAATACGGCTTGATATCGAAAATAGGGGTGTTATCGAGCAAATCTGCTCCCGAAACGATCAGCTCCACCCCCGTTTTTGTCTGCTCCACGCGCAATAATTTCACGCACGATAACCCGATATGGTTGGGGCGAAAGGGGGAACGGCTGGCAAACACGCCCACGCGCTTGTTCCCACCCAAGCGCGGCGGTCGCACGGTTGCCGACCAGCCCTCACCGCGCGTAGCGGAAAAATCAAATAACAGCCATAAATGCGAAAAGCCCTCGATCTCGCGGAAACAGTCGGGGTGGCTATATGCAGGGTATAACACCACGCGCGCAAGTGCAGAGGGCGCTCTGCCGCTTTGCCTAGGTATACCGAATTTTTCTTGGAAGTCCGAGCGGATATATCCGATCGGCTCAATCGTCACTTGTTCTTTCATAATTTCATTATACAATAAAATTTTTTCTTTGTCAATTGTATATATACAAAGAAATTATGCAAAATCACAGCATTTATGCATAATATTATACATTTATACAATATATAAATAAAATATTCAAATTATTTATTATATAAGGGTGAAAAAACGATTGACAATAGAAAATCGTAGGTGTATAATGAGTGCATAAATGTAAGGAGAAATTCATTATGGAAAAGAAAGATATTAAAAAAGTAGTGCTTGCGTATTCGGGGGGCTTGGATACCTCGATCATCATTCCTTGGTTGAAAGAGAATTACAACAACTGCGAGGTAATCGCGGTGAGTGGTAACGTAGGGCAGGCGGACGAGCTGGACGGTTTGGAAGAAAAGGCGCTCAAAACGGGTGCGTCCAAGCTGTACGTGGAAGATTTAACGGACGAGTTCGTAGACGATTACGTCGTTCCTACGATGATGGCAGGGGCGAAATACGAGGAATATTTGCTCGGCACGTCGTTTGCGCGTCCGGTGATTGCAAAGCGTATCGTAGAGATCGCGAAGAAAGAGGGAGCGGACGCGATTTGCCACGGCTGTACGGGTAAGGGCAATGATCAGGTGCGTTTTGAACTCACGATCAAAGCGTTTGCGCCGGAAATGACGATTATCGCGCCTTGGAGAGAATGGTCGATCAAATCGCGCGAAGAGGAAATCGATTACGCAGAGGCACACAACGTGCCCTTGAAAATCAACCGCGAAACGAATTATTCCAAGGACAAAAATTTGTGGCATTTGAGCCACGAGGGCTTGGATTTAGAGGACGCAGGCAACGAGCCGCTCTACGAGAAAGAGGGCTTTTTGGAAATGGGCGTATCGCCCTTGCAAGCGCCCGATAAGCCTACGTATATCGAGCTTACGTTTGAAAAGGGACGTCCCGTTGCGCTCGATGGCAAGAAGATGAGCGCGAAAGACATTATCCTTGCTTTGAATAAGGTGGGCGGCGAGAACGGTATCGGGCTTTTGGATATCGTGGAAAATCGACTGGTCGGTATGAAGTGCCGCGGCGTATACGAAACCCCTGGGGGGGAGATCCTGTATGCGGCGCACGCGTATTTAGAAACGCTTTGCTTGGATAAATACGTAGCGCATAAAAAGCAGGAGCTTTCCGTTTGTTTTGCGGAGCTCGTGTATAACGGACAATGGTTCACGCCTTTGCGCGAGGCGCTTTCCGCGTTCGTGGAAAAGACGCAGGAAAACGTTACGGGTAAAGTACGCTTAAAGCTTTACAAGGGCAATATCATCAAAGCAGGCGCTTGGAGCGATTACTCACTGTACTCGGAAGAAATCGCAACGTTCGGCGAGGATCACGTGTATAACCAAGCCGACGCGACGGGCTTTATCAACCTGTTCGGTTTGCCTATCAAAGTGCAGGCGCAAGTCAACGCAAAAAACCTTAAAAAATAAAAAACGGAGAGAATTGCCTACCGCGCGTGAAAAGCTCACGTGCGGTAGGCGA
>JAZNEZ010000076.1:0-4848 GCA_045588875.1 Candidatus Scatosoma sp.
TAAATATAAGGAAATCAAAGACCTTGCCCTTTCTCTAACGCAAAATCTCACTACCGACACCGAAAAGACGAAGGCGATTTTCGATTGGATCGTGGCGAATATTGAATATGACGAAGTCGCTATGTTCTATCCCGTAGAGAAAGTGTTTGCGGAGAGAAAAGCCGTGTGCGCAGGCTACGCCGGATTGATGCACGATATGTTGGCGGCAGTGCAAATCCCTTCCCTTTATGCAAGCGGAATATATTATTTCGGTAGCGATTGCACCGTTCAAAATATGTTAAAGGGGGATTCGCGAGATTATGCCGAAGGACACGGTTGGCTTATATGCTACGTGGACGGTGAGGCGATAATCTGCGATCCCACTTGGAATAATTTCGATAGATCTCCTTTGCTCCAAGCTGAGCTCAATCTTGCCACAGAACGTTTAGGTGGGATAGATGTCATTCCCGAGGATATAGCCCCTACGGTGTATTCCACTTTATTGCTTTATTATAACGACGGGGAAATGTATCAGCTCAACCAAGGCTACGTATCTAATTACGATGGCGCGGGTTTCAGTATAAATGGCGTGTTTCCATTTAATTACGACTTTCGAAAAGGAAACGACAGTCTTGATTCCGGATTTTCTGTTCTAGATTGTCAATCGGCGTATAGCGATATGTATATGCGTTACAACGACGACGATTATCAAGGAGCTTTCTTTTTCGGTTCTGATTTTCGAAGATATAATTATTTGGACGTTCTTCGATTTCTCGCCTTTGAAAGGGTATTTTACGATAATGCGTTTACGATAGATCGTATCGAAGAATTTACATTCGACGACACGGGTATGATTTTTCATAAAAACGAGGATAACACTTTAACCGTCGTGGGCAGTGTTGCAACAACGGATCGCATTATTATTCCCGACTACGTGGACGGATTAAAGGTTGTCGCGATTGATAGAAATGCGTTTGAAAATTCTTACGCCAAAGAATTTATCTTGCCCGATACGATCGAAACGATCGGTGCGAATGCGTTTCTATCTTGCGGTAATCTTGAAAATCTAATTCTTCCTAAGAATTTGAAACACATTGAATCTGGGGCTTTTGCTCGGTGTTATAACTTAAAGAGTGTTACGATGTATACGGGCGTTGAATTTATCGGGTTCAAAGACAATAAAACTGTCGTTTTTCCTTATTTATTATTTGCAGACATTGACGTGGAAACTTTGAAAGTTTATTATCAAGGCACGCAAGCGGATTTTGAAAAGATCTTTTTCAATAATCCCTATGCTGATCCTTGGAATCCAACGTTCGACACAGAGCAATACGAGCACGTGAAACAATACGTAGTTTTCAAAGAATAAGCATTCAATATCGGCATTTTTGCCAACAAAGAAGAGGTCGGAAATTTCCGACCTCTTTTATCGTTAGATAAAGCTTGCAGATTTCAGTTTATAAATCAGCGTGCCCATATTGTGAGAAAGGGGGGTTTTTAACTGTAATATCACGTTTCGATAGGTGTTGGAGGAGGCGTCGCCCGTTGCCACGATCCACGCGGTCTGCGTCGCTCCCGACGATTGCGAATTGATGACGACGCTTACGGGATAATAGGAAATAACTCCCTCAAACGGCGTTCCGTCTTTGTCAAAAGCAAATTCCTCGCCCTCGACTTTCGAATTGAAATTTACGTTGATCGTCTGTACTACGGTGGAGAACGGCGCGTAGACGGAGAAAGAGCCCGAAGTCGTCGTTGACTGACTGATACCGCGCAGAGAGAATAAAAGCTGTTCGTTATCGAGGCAGGTATATTTATCCTCAAACGTAAAGGATTTTTCCGTTTTTGTCGTGTTGCCGTTGTTTACAATCGTCGTTTTGCCCGACTTATGATCGGCGGCGTATTCGGTGTCAATCGTGTAATCGTATAAGGCAAGCTCCGTTCCGTCGCCGTTTAACACGTGATTTTTGATTTCCTTATGCGAGGCGATCGGTTGCATTAACGCAGTGTTTTCGAATTTTACCCACGAGGTGGTGGTGTCGGTGGCGGTCAGCGTGTTAGAACCGTAGAGATAGGTTACGTCGATCGTGAGGGAAGTTTCGTATAAATAATACCCCTCGTCCAAGCTGAGTTTGGTTTCAAACGTGCCGTTCGTATATTCCACAGTATAGCCGTTCGTGCTTAACCCCTCGCCCTTTTCAAATTCCACGTCGTACACGAGGGTTTCCACCGTTTCGTGGGCGTCTACGCCTATGTTTTGCAACCAGTATTTTTTGAATGTGATCTTATTATTTGCGTTCGCGCACGCAGACAGCGTCGTTGCGCACACGAGCAAAGAGGTAAGAGAAAGTAACGTTTTTCGTTTCATATTTAAGAAATTCTTCCTTTTTTTCGCATTTACTTTATTATTATAGCACATTATTTTGAATTTGTAAAAACAAAATCAAGATTTCCCGAAATTTCTTGTGAAAAAAAGCTGAAATTTTTATGGTAGATATGGTATAATGGAAAGGAAGAGAAAAAGGAGGTGCATTGTATGCACGCGGTGATCAAGGCGTACACCCTGTCAGAGTGTATGGAAGTGATGTCCGAATATGCGGCGACCTTGGAAAAACAGGGTGGGCGCAATCTTATTTTTTGCGAGGATAGACTCACCCTCATTGCCGAACGCGCGCTTGCTCTGCGCACGGGCGGTACGTTCCAGTCCACCGTTTCCACGTTCGCACGGTTTTTGAAAACGGACGCGAAAACGATCAGTAAACAAGGCTCGGTGATGGCTGTGGGCGAGGTGATGACGAAATTACAACGCGAAAACGCTTTACAATGCTTTACCACGGCGACAGGAATAGGAAATAACGCGAAGAGTATTTATGAAACGCTCGCGCAGTTCGCCTCCTCCGAAATTACTCCCGAAATACTTTTCGAAAGCTTAGAATTGCTCCCCGACGACGTTCTGAAAAAGAAAATACACGACCTCGCACTTATCTACGAGGGGTACTTACAATTTCTCCAAGAAAGAGGATACTTGGACGAAAGCCGTTATCTTTCCCTGTTGCCCGATTACGTGCGCGCGGACGAAAGCTTAAAAGATGCGAACGTGTTCTTTCTTTGTTTTCATTCGTTCACGGCGCAGGCGCTTAAAACGGTGCGCGCGGCGCTCGAAACTGCCAAAAACGTTGTAGGCGTGTTCTGTGCAGGCGAGGAGGATATTTACACTAACCGCGCATTGCAAGCCTTTTTAGGCGTTTGCAAGGAATACGGAAAAGCGCAGGTTTTACAGCTCGGCGCGCCGCTTTCGGGCGAGGCGGAAGTGCTCCGCAAAGGACTTTTTAATCCCGAAACGGTAGGCAAAAAAAGGACGGAAACGGAGAAAATACGTATTTTTGAGGCGGAGGATAAGATCGGCGAGGCGGAATACGTCGCCGTACAGATCAAACGGGCAATACAAAACAATGCCGAGCTCCGTTATCGGGATTTTGCCGTGCTCGTGCCCGATATTCACGCGTATTCGCTATCTATTAAACGCGCGCTCACTGAATACGGCGTACCCTATTTCATAGACGAAAAGCGGTCGTTGAAAAATCATCCGCTGTCGCGGTTTTTGCTCGATTGTTTCCAAACGGTGAAAGAACGATTTTCACCTATCGCGGTGCAATCGCTTGCGCAAAATCCATTCTTTGGCGAAAGCGACGAATATAGAAATTATCTGCTGAAATTCGCCAACTACCGCGGCGGTGCGAAGCGGGAAATCAAGACGGGGGAGCTGATTGAAAACAATTTCGATTTGGCAAATCTCCGCGCAGGCAGAGAACGGCTACTTTTAGCAACGCAAAATATAAAATCGCGCGCAACGGGTGGGGAGTATTGCCGCGCCGTACGCAATATTCTTTCCGATTTTAATGCGGAAGAGAAGTTGCAGGATTTGGAAGAGCAAATTTCAGACGTATCGCAAAAGAGCTATCTTTCGCAGATATACCGTGCTTTGGAAAAGGTGCTTGCCGAGGCGGAAGTTTTGACGGGTAACGCGGAAATGACCGTGGCGGAGTTTGCTGCCGTTTTACAGGACGGCTTGGACGCAACGGAAATATCGGTGATCCCTGCAAAAGCGGACGCAGTGTTCGTGGGGAATATACAGGATAGCCGTATTGAAAAGGTGCGCGTGCTTTTCGCGGTGGGTATGACGGAGGACGTACCGACGAGCGCCGCCGACACGGCGATCGTTTCCGATCAAGAGATTGCAAGGCTTGCGGAAGTGAAAGCGCGCCTTGAACCGACCGTTGCCGAGGTGAATTTACGCACGCGCGAAAGCGTTTGTCTTAATCTTTGCACGTTTTTAGACGAATTGCATTTGAGTTATCCGCTTGCCGCGGACGGTAGCGAGCCTGCCGTGAGCGATATTTTTCGTTATATTCAAGCGAATTTTTGCACGCTTTCGGGCGCGGACTTGCCGAGGGAAAAGAAATTGCGAGAGGAGGAGTTTGCGTATCGTTGCTCCGCGCCCAGCCCTGCGATTCGACAGCTATTGATGGAAAAAGGGGAATACGAACTTCGTCGCGCAGACACGCGCCGTGAATATTCCTCGCTTTTTACTGCGCTCGATAAGCTCGGCGTGCAGGAAAAGGACGATTATTTGGCGCAAGGCGAGGGGCAGGTATGCGTTGAACGTGGCGAGGAACTGTTTTTTAAGAGTGGAAAAATTTCTCCTACGGCGTTAGAGGATTATTTTGCCTGTCCTTTTAGAAACTTCGTTGAACGGGGGCTTAAACTCAAAGACAGAGAGGAAACCGCCGTGCTTGCGGTGCATACGGGGAACTTTATTCACGAGCTTTTAGAGGTTACGACAAAACGTATTTCTCAGATCCGTTCGGA
>JAZNEZ010000077.1:0-3033 GCA_045588875.1 Candidatus Scatosoma sp.
TGCATAAAGCCCGTGGGGCTGGGTGCAAGACGGGTAACCTGCGCACCCTTGGGCAGATCGCGCTCGGGATATTTCGTTTCGTAATATTCGAGCGGTTTCACGTTTTCATCGGGCACGAGCGCGTCGGCAAGTTTGTTCAAATCCATTTTTTATACTTCCTTTAATTGTTTATAAATTGATAAAATCTAAATTTTCGGGCGAAATTTCGTATAATCCGTTTTCGATCCCGTGTACGATCTCTACGATCCGTTCGTTCAAAGGCGTTTCCACGCCTACTCGTTTGCCCATAGCACAAACGATACCGTTGATATAATCGATCTCGCATTTTCTGCCGTTTTGGATATCGGCGAGCATTCCCGAACGCAAGCGTTTATGCCGTTTCATTGCAAACGGCAGGGCAAAAAGCGCAAACTGCGTTTGGAAAAAGCCACTGCCACCGAGCAATTTTTGCATATCGTGCCCTTGCATTTCTTCCAGCGTTACGCCCATAGCCGACGCCACGTTTATACATTCTCGGAGCACCCCAAGGGCAATTTTTTTGGACTTCGCTTTTCTCGCAATCTCGCCGAACGTTTGTCCCGTGACGACCGAAAGTCCCGAAAACGCCGCGTTGATCGCGAGCTTGCTCCATCTCGCTCCCGCCAAATTTTCCGTCGCTTTCGCGAAATTTTCATTCCCTATCGCTTTCCCTACGTAGCTTAAAATTTCTTGCAAAAACGCCGTTTTTTCGCCGTCGCCAAGATATCCTCCCACTTGCACGCGCATCGCTTTAAGTTCGGACGTGAGCGTAACTTTTCCCTCGCCGATAAAGCTTGCGCCGTACGAGGCAACGCAACCATACGTGCGTTGATCGCCCACGACCTTTCTCACGCTTTCTTCGGGCAAGCCGTTTTGCGTGGTACAGATCACGCCGTCCGCTTTCAAGTGCGGCAATAAAAATTCAAGGATTTCCGCGTTATAACGCTGTTTCGTCATTAAAAAGATCACGTCGTATTCGCCCGTCATTTCGTCGGGTAAAAGCGCGCGGACGGGAACGTGCAATTCCGTTTTATCCGCCGCACAAACAATCTGCGCACCCTTTTCTTTCAAGCCTTGCACGTGCGCTTGGTTGCGCGTGATCAAATCGACGTTCAAGCCGCCTTTGGTAAGTAGCGCGCCGAGAATCGTACCCATTGCGCCCGCGCCGTAAATTGCAATCCTCACTTGCCCAAAGCCTCCTTAACTAACCGCACGCATTCGCCGAGCGTTTTTCCGTCGATTTCCACCGTGATATCGGCGTATTTTTCATACAACGGCAAGCGTTCTTCGTACATATCGCGAAGGGTAAAGCCGTCTTTGAGCACGACGCCGCGCGCCGCGATATCTCCAAGCCGTTTTTGCATTTCCTCGTAGCTCATTTTTAAGTACACGGCGATCCCGTTTTCTTTCAGCTTATTCATTCCGTTTTCGCGGTAAATTGCGCTACCGCCCGTGGCAATCACGCAACGGCTCGCCGCGATTTCCGCGTTCACCTTTGCCTCGAAATCGAGGTATTTTTCATTCCCTAGCTCCGCAATCAATTCGCGCAGGTTTTTCCCTGCCCGTGCGACGATCACGCTGTCGCTGTCGATATAGCCGTAGCCGATCACCGCGGAAAGCTCCGTGCCGATCGTCGTTTTGCCCGAGGTGGGCATACCGATTAAAATAATATTCTTCATAATCTCTCTCCTTAATCGTGCCGTTCGTCTTTACTTCCGAACGTTTCGCAAAACCGTGCCGAGAACGACGGCTCTTCTCCACCTGCGTATAAATGTCCGATATCTCCAAAACCACAACAGCGGAACACGGCTTTTCCCTCGCGGCGTTCTTCCGTGTACAGCGTGGTTACCGACGTGGTAAGCGCAACGAAATTATGCCAAATGGGCAACGGCGAAATATTACAAAGCCTTGATAAAAGCACCGCCTCCAAGCCGAAATGACAGAACAGCGCGATCGTGTCGCGGTTGCGTTTTTCCACTCGATAGAAATTCCCTTCGCGCACGTAGCCGTGCTCGGCAAGCAAACCGTCCAACCCGTCTATCACCTTTTGATATTCTTTATCGATATTTGCCTCGCGGTAGATATCCTGCTCCTGCCAACGCTGAAAATCATACATTTTCCGTTCGTTCGCCCATTCCTCGGGGAGCATATCCCAAGGGTTATCCTGCTCCTCGCCCGAGGGCAACTTAACGGAATGCGTAAATTCTTGTAGCCAAGGCTTGATAACAATATCCTTTTCCCTGCCCACCGCGCGCGCGTACGTTTCACACGTTTCTTTCGCCCTGCCAAGGGGGGAAGAATACAGATAATCAATCTTTTCTTTTTTAAGTTTTTCCGCCAAAAGCAAAGCCTCGCGTTTGCCTTTGGGCGTTAAACAGTCGTGTTCGTAATCGGGATCGCCGTGGCGAATGATGAGTATTCTCATTATCTTTCCTCTTCCATAAAAGGCATTAGTATTGAATTTTGCACGTACAAATATTCGTCTTTGATACGCAAATAATCGTCGTTAAGTTCTAAATATTTCACCGTCTTTTTCAGGGCGTTAGGAAAATCATCGCCAAGCGACGTGCCAAATTTTTGTTTATATTCGTTCATCGACAAGCCGTATTTGGTGCGTAAAGCGAGCATAACAAATTCAAATTTCGCGTCGTTTTCGCTCACGTCTTCACTGGTAACGGCAGGATAAAAGCCCGATATGATACATTTCATATACTCGTCCAAATCGAACGTATTGGTAAAGCGTTTACCGCGCATAAACGAGCTTGCCGAAACGCCGAAACCGATATATTCCCCACGCTTCCAATAATTGAGATTGTGTTTGCTTTCATATCCCTTTTTCGCAAAGTTAGAGATTTCATAACGCTCAAATCCCTTTTCTTTTAAAAGCTTGCGACCAAAATCGTAAAGTTCTGCCACTTCGTCTAAGTCGGGCAGCTCACCGTTGAGATAATCGGTGTAAATGGGCGTGCCGTCTTCCACCGTGAGCGCGTACATGGATATATGCTTCGAACCACA
>JAZNEZ010000078.1:0-1621 GCA_045588875.1 Candidatus Scatosoma sp.
TATACCATATTATTTACGGTGTTTTTGCGCAAGTAATTGCAAAGCGTGCCACGCTCGGAATCGGGCGTACCGCAAAGTACGGTAAGATATTTTTTCTCAAAATCGCCCGTCTGCAAGCCTGCCGTGAGCCTTGCCGCCGCCTTACTCGTTTTCGCATACACCATCACGCCACCCGTGGGACGATCCAAACGGTGCACCAAGCCCAAATATACGTTTCCTTGCTTATTATACGCTGTTTTTATATACCGTTTGATCTGGTCGAATAAATTGTCGTCCTTGCTCTCGTCGGGGCAACAAGCCGTCATTTGCGACTTCAAAACGACGATTATGTGGTTGTCCTCGTATAAGATCGTAAACGGGAGCGATACCGCGTTTTCGTTAATTTCCGTCATTGACAAACATTCCTCCTGCACCGCAAGGAAGGGATATCCCCTCCTCCGTTTTTATACCTACTTCGTAGGCGTCCACTCTGCCTTTGAAATTTTTTAAGGTGAGCTGTAATATATTTTTTAGTACCATCGGTTGCAAGCCCGTCGTGTAGCTGTTGATGAGTACGAAAAGCGGCTGCTCGCAAAGTACGTTTGCGCAAAGCGCCACGAATTTATATAAATCGTTTTCAATCTTCCACATCTCCCCGTTCGGGCCTCTGCCGTACGAGGGAGGATCCATAATGATCGCGTCGTATTTATTGCCGCGACGGATCTCCCGTTGCACGAATTTCAAACAGTCGTCCACGATATAACGGATACCCGTTTCAATACCGCAAAGCCGTGCGTTTTCGCCCGCGCGCTCCACCATACCTTTCGCCGCGTCCACGTGCGTAACCTGCGCGCCTGCTTTGGCGCAAGCGACCGTCGCACCGCCCGTATACGCAAAGAGATTAAGTACTTTGATCGGTCTGCCGGCGTTTTGAATGAGGCGCGTCATATACTCCCAATTCACCGCCTGTTCGGGGAATAAGCCGGTATGCTTAAAGCCCATCGGTTTGATTTTGAATTGCAAACCGAGTTGTTCGTAGGCGATATTCCATTCCTCGGGAATGGGTTTAAGGATTTTCCAGCCTCCGCCCCCCTTTTCGCTGCGCTTGTAGTAGGCGTTGAGCTTGGGGTAGGAGAAAAGATCGGTCTGCGCCGACCAAATCACTTGGGGATCGGGGCGAAGTAGATAAACGTCTTTCCAGCGTTCAAGCTTGTACCCATCGCCCGTGGCGATAATTGAATAGTCTGTCCAATTCTGTGAAATTCTCATTTGACTTTCCTTAATTTACGGCATAATTTACCACCGTACTGTCATTATTATAACGAAAAATACCTTTCTTGTAAAGCGTTTTCCCGTGAAAAACAAACGATGAAAAAACTTTTTTCGTTTTTTTAATTTTTTTTACGAAAATTACGAAAAAACAGTTGACAAAAGTATTTGTTTTTAGTATTATAATAAAGCTGTTTGACGGGAGAAGTATTTTTCGCCAAGTAGCGAAAAAATATCGCGGGGTGGAGCAGCTAGGTAGCTCGTCGGGCTCATAACCCGAAGGTCGTAGGTTCAAATCCTGCCGCCGCAACCAACACTGTTATACAAAATAGATGACAGAGCTTAAAACCACGCATTTGCGTGGTTTTTTGCT
>JAZNEZ010000079.1:0-2019 GCA_045588875.1 Candidatus Scatosoma sp.
GGAATAGCGATTTCCCGTTTCAAATCGGAACAATGTTCCAAAACGGTTGCTGCGGTAAGAATTTTCGTCGTACTCGCCATAGGCAAGCGAAGATCACCTTTGGACTCGTATAACACTCTGCGACTATTCAACTCCATAACGCATTCCGCTTGCGCCTCTACGGCGTTTACCGCTACGGCTTTCACGCTCGTATTCCGTTCGGGGGCAAACACCACGCATAAATACGCGGAAAGTAAAGACGCGGTAAAAAGTCGAAGTCCATATCCCTTTTTCGTCATATCAATCCTTTGCCATTACGTCGCGCACGATTTCCCCTGCGCGTTCAATGAGATTATCGATCGGCTCGTCCGTAATACGCAATATACGGCAGGATTTTCCGTCGTCTACGAGGAAACCCATCGGTTTCATACTGATTACCGCACCGCTACCGCCTGCAAACGGAAGAGCGTCTATTTCTTTCACGATTTTAACGTCGCCGTATTCACCGCCACCCGAAAGATTTCCCATCGTTACTTTGGAAAACGGGATCACTTGAAATCCGCTCGCCGTGATAATCGGTTTTCCGATCACGGTGTTCACGTCTGCCAAAGTATCGAGATTTTCCAAGGAAGAATCGATTAAATCGTTGATTTTTTCGTTTTTGTCCGCCATAAGATGATTAGTTTCTCCTTTAAGAATTTAATAAATGCACATATCAACATAAACAGGTTGAAATACGTTACGCAGTTTAGCGACACGCGTAAAACGTCGCCGTCCGTGAGCCAAAGATTGTTTTCCACTTTCTCCTTTTTACCGCCGATTATAAAAAATAACGTACGCAAGGTCGCGTGCGCGATAGATACCGGCAATAAATATTCCGCGCCCGTTTCCGTCGTCAGCGTGAACGCAATCAATCGGAACGTTTTTACGAACGAAAAACGCTTACGTTCTTTCTCCACCTCCGAATATGGAATTAAAATTGCTTTTTTGGGAGAAACGTGCAAAGCGATCCCCCCTTTATACGTGGCGGCATAACCGCCTACGAGCTTGATCGCTTTATATAAAAACACCGCAAAAGCGAATTTTCTGCGATTCATATCGTAATGCACGTCCCCTTCAATAATGATCGGAACGAATAACAAAAACGCCGCAATCGCCAGTGCAAGCAATACGTATAAAAACAACCTGCCCATATCAACAATATGGGCAGGTTGTCAAAAAGTATGTAATTTTATTGAATTTTGATAATTCCGTCCTCGATATCTTTGAGAAAATCGGGCAATTCAAATCCGTCGGAATTTTTCGTTTCCGATTGCTCGGACGGTTGGAGTTCGGGATCGCTGTCGGGATCGTAGATATCTTTTTCGTAAAGATAATTACTCTCGCTTTCATTCGTCGCGTTCAGTTCGGCAATACGTTTCATAAGCTCCTCGTAATCGGGAAGTTCTGCCAAGGATTTAAGCTTGAAACGCTTTAAGAAATTATCGGTAGTTGCGTATTGCACCGGTTTCCCTACGCTATCCTTTCTGCCGCACGGATAGATCATATCCAAGCTCATCAAGGTCGTAATCGCATAGTCGCTATTCACACCGCGCACGTTTTCCAGCTCCGTTCTCGTGATCGGCTGTTTATAGGCAATAATCGCCGCACATTCCAAAATCGTACGCGTAAATTCCTTTTCACGAATAGGCGTAAGCACGAGGGAAACGGGATCTTTGTAATCGGGGTTCGTCGCGAACTGTACTTTATGATTAAAATGTAACAACCGAATACCACATTCGCCTGAATATTTCTTTTCCAGCTTTGCAATCGCCTCGTCCGCACGGCGTTTGGTGATGCCGAGCTTTTCACGCAATAAATCCAAGGGTACTGCATCTCCCGACGCAAACAAGATCGCCTCAATTATATTCGTCAATTTCTCCAATTTCTTCGTCCTCTCCTTTATCGGGATTTTTCTTAATGGTTATACGGGAAAATAATTCTTCCTGTTCCACCAAAATGAATTGATGTTTAAGCAGTTCCAAAAGCGCTTGAAAGGTA
>JAZNEZ010000080.1:0-8299 GCA_045588875.1 Candidatus Scatosoma sp.
ATGGCTACGATCCGACTTAAGCGCGCAGGGCGAATAAAATATCCGCTGTACCACCTGCGTTCGCGCGGTTTTCACCCCGCCTCGTTTCGCGCAATCACGCCGCGCTACGCGTTTCCCTCTACTACTATTTCAAAGGAACAGCTCCAAAGTGAAAGGGCTTATTTTCCGTTTTTCGCGCGCCTTTCAGCCTACGGACGCGCTCTCTTTTGAAAAACGATCAGAAAAAAGCCCACTTTTTCCTCGCCTTTTTATTCAGTTGCAACCATTATACCCCTTTTGCAAGCAAAAGTCAACCGATTTTATTTGTTTTTCAACAAATCGCGTATCTCTTCCAAAAGACGGGTGTTTGCCGTCGCTTTTGCCTCCGCCGCGGCAAGCTCCGCCGCAGCCGCCGCCTCCGCCTTTTCCGTGGCAATACGCGCCTCTTCCGCCTGTTTTGCCGCGAGCTCTGCCTTTCTCTTTTCGAAAATCGCTTTCGCTTCTTTTTTGGAAACCCTTTGTTCAATACGGATTTTAGCGATTTCTTTCTTGTCCGAAAGCTCCAACCCAAGGAGCATTTTTTCCTGTGTTTCCGCGATCTGATTGAATATTTTTACAATCACGAACAACACGAACGCAATGATGAGGAAATTGATAATCGCGCTGATAAACGCGCCCCAATCGATATAAATAGAGTTCGCCAAAACCACCGCGCCCGTTTCGTCGTAGGCAGGGGAAAGCATCGTGATCGCACCGCTTAACCCCTCTTTGCCCAAGATAAACGCAAGCAACCAGTTGATGAGCGGTTTTAATATGTTGTTGCTGAGCCCGTTGACGATTGCCGTGAACGCACCGCCAACGATAACACCGACAGCCATATCCAGCACGTTGCCGCGCGTGATAAACTTCTTGAACTCTTCGAAAAATTGTTTAATCTTCCCTTTTTTCTTTTCCATTTTTTCTATGCTTCCTTTGTTTTTGTTTATAGTATAGCATAAAATCCACCCTTTGTCAAATGAAAAAAACTTAAATAAATTTATCTTTTAACAATCCTTTTTCTTGACACCTAAAACCCTTTATGATATAATAATGAAGATATGTGGTTGAATTTACCACAAAAATAAAACATTCATAGACAGGAGGCAACTATGATCAAGAAAATCATTTTACTCGTGCTTTCGTTCGGATTTTCCGTAACGTCGGTCGTGTACGGTAGCGTAACGAAAGCAGACCCCGTAACGTCGGGCACGGGTACGGGCACGTCCGTCAAGATCGAAGATACTTCGGCATTGAGTAACGTTATGTCCCAAATCCCCTCGTACGAAGATTACAACGCAGAGGGCGGCGTTAAGGAAAAGTATCCCGATTTCAAACCGTTCACGATGATCGAAACGGGCTACGGCAGAAACAAAAAGGAAACGCCGACGCGCAGAGAGATCGTGAAAGAGGGCGATAACGAATATCTCAACCTCGTGCAAGAAACGGAAGAAGAGACCAACCACACCCTTTCCATTTCGTTCACGGAAGACGCAGTGTATTATCACTCCGTAGGCTCGCGTGTTACCACGGACAAATACTTTGAGTATACGACGGAAACGAGGTCGGGAACCAAGGACGGCGTGGACTACGAATACAGCTATTATTCTTATCACGGCGAAGAGGATTTCGTAGACGCAACGCGCACCACGATCAATTTCGACGCGGAAATTTACCATTCCAAGAACGAAACGCTTATCAAGTATAACAAATACGAAACGATCGAAGAGGTTGCGGATACCTTCAATCAATATGGAAATCCCGCTTTCAAGGCAAAGCCCGAGGAAGAAGTCTTGGACGAAGACGAGAAAACGGCAAAGGAAATACAGGCAAAAGTTGCCGCTATCCGTGAGGCGAACTACGGCGTATGGCTCAAACTCGAAACGTACACCGACGAGGAGCTTGAAAACAAATTCGGCGACTTGATGAATTCCGAAACCGCTCCGAGCGAAGAGAACTACGAGCAATATAAAAACCTTATGATCGATTATATGATCTACGAAACGTGTAACCTCGTATCCGAGGCGGAGGCAAAGAGCTTTGCAACGGCAAACGCGAACAACTGCGTCTACCTTGGTCAACTTGCGTCCTTTATCACGACGCAGAACGAGAACGTAAGCTTTGAAAAAGAAGGCAACGAATATAAGCTCGTTCTCACCAAAAATATCCAAACGGGTGTAGACGAAGAAACGAATCAGCCCATCTACAAAGAAGTCCCCGTCGGTGAGCAGGCGTATATTTCCACCATCTTCGGCGACGGTTTCAACAACACCGAACGTTACTGGACCGATGTAAATTTCTCTTACGTCGTCGGCTCGGACGTTGCAGTCGTAGACCAATACGCGTCTTGGGGAGAACAGGAAACCAGATATAACAACCACCTCACGCGAAGCTTCTCAATGGATACGACCACCCATTTCTTGGCGTTAGACAACACGGTTGCGGCGATTGAAAAGGGCGCGAAAGTGAAAACGATCACGGAGGCGTATAGCAGTGGCTTACGCGAAATCTATTCCAATTATCTGGATAAAATGATGGAGGAGGCAAACTGAAATGGCTAAAAAATTAGTTCCGGCTGAAAAAGTCGTAGATAAAAAGGTAAACCTCGTAAGTATGCTCATTGCCATCGTCCTCTTCGGCATTGCGGCGTTCGGCTACACGGCTACCACCGCTCCCGATCTCGACGTGCTCGGCGTTAAATTCGCAATCTCTGCCGACGAAGTTACGGCAATGTTCGAAGGCTACGTATTCGCAAGAGATATCGTCGGCTTGGTATTCGTATTCATTTGTCTGCTTATGCAACTCGTTGCATTGATCAGACTCGTCATTATGTTCTTCAAGCTGTTCGGTTTCCTCGGCAAAAAAGACGTAAACGTTATGAAGAAAAAGCTTTCCAAATTCGGAAAGAGCGCGTTCGGCGTTATGGCGTTGGAAATCACGGTGCTCGTGATCGCGTCCTACGACAACGGCGTATTCTCTCAAAACGCCACCACGTTTATGGTGCTTGCAGGCATACTCTTCTTCGCGTTATACGCGCTCGTGCGTTTTTACAGATGGTTCGTCCTCGAAAAACGCTACTGGCTCGATTGCTTGTTTGAAGTTCTCAAAGACGCGCTGTTTATCGCCTGCCCCATCTTCCTGCTTTCTTTGTTCGACGCTCGGTTTTTGGGCACGTTCGGTGAAAAGCTCTTCACGATGTACGGACGCTTGGAAGCCGAATTTATCAGTAAGACCGCAATCACCGAAGTAATTAGCGGTGCAGCGACGATTATCCTTATGTTTATGACGCACGGTCTTATGAGAAAGACGATGAAAACGATGGTATTCAACAACTATAAGAGATCGGCTTACGATATCAAGGGCAAATATATCGCGTTGTTCGTGATTTCCTTCCTGTTCGCGGCAGGCATCGGCGCTATTCCTATGATCAACGCGAGCGGCTTTAACACCGACGCACTCGTTCCCATGCTCCTTTCCGCGCTCCTCACTACGCTTCCTTACCTGCTCGCTATGGTAGGTATCTGCGTATGCAGCGGCGTTGAAGAACAGGAAACGACGAAAAGAGAAATGGTAGAAGTGGAAGTTCCCGACGAAGAACCCGCTGAAATTGCCGCAACGGAAGAAACGGAAGAAGAAACCGTAGCAGAAACGGCGGAAGAATAAATCTTTTCTTGATCTTACATAAAAAAGACTTGTTGTAAAAAACAACAAGTCTTTTTTGATTTATTCCTCGTTTTCGATTGCCGAGCCGCGCATCAGATCGCGGATAAAGAGCATATCCTCGCCCACCTCTTTCATCAGTGAGAGTAGTTCGCTCCGCGTTTCCTTGCGTTCGGCTTTGGAAAGCGCGTGCACGTATTCGGCAAGCAAGGTCTTTTCCATATAAAACGCGTCCTTTAAGCTATCGAATTCATTGAGCGTAATTTCCCGTTTTTCCAGTTTCATTCCGTTTCCTCCTCGTCGTTCGTTTCACACCTGCTCACCTCGTTTTTGCGTTTTTCCGCGCCTTTCGTTTTTCCCGAAGCAAGGCTTTCGAGCTTGGTTTTCCGCTTTGCGTGGCGCACGGCAAGCGTTTCCATATCCCCTGCGAGCGCCGCGTCCATAAGCAGTCGCGAATAAATCTTCATCTTTTTCTCAGCGAGATCTTCCACGCCTGCGAGGAGTTGTAAAAAACAGCTTTCTTTGTTCGTCGTTTCCGTGTTTTGCATAAAAAAATCCCTCTCTTGCCTTTAATATGGGAATAGAGCGGAATTTTTATTCGCTATTTTTTCTTTTTATAATCGCACCACTTTGCAAGCGTACAATTCTCACAATCGGGCTTTTGCGAATGACACACCTTTCGCCCGTGCCAAATCAACCAGTGATGCGCGCTCGACCAGTCCTCCTTGGGAATGGCTTTATTCAAGCCTGCCTCCACCTTTAAGGGGGTATCGCCTTTGGCAAGCCCCAAACGGTTACTCACGCGGAACACGTGCGTATCCACCGCGATCGCGTCGCCACCGAACGCCACCGAATATACGACGTTCGCCGTTTTTTTGCCCACTCCTGCAAGGCTCATCAGCTCCTCCACGGTGCTAGGCACTTCACCGCCAAACCGCTCGATAATATCGCGCGAGGCGGATAAAATATGCTCCGCTTTCATGCGGTAGAATCCACACGAAAAGATATATTTTTCCAGCTCCTGTTGCGAAAGCGTACACATTGCTTGGGGAGTGGAATATTTTTCAAATAACGTCGCCGTAACCTTATTCACGCGCTCGTCCGTGCATTGAGCGGATAAAATCACCGCTACGAGCAATTCGTAGGGCGAGCGGTATTTTAACGCGGGCTTTGCACCGCGGTATAAATTTTCCAGCTCGGCAAGCGCCGCTTTTTTCTCCGTTATCGTCATAGCCCCATCAGTATACCACAAAACGCACCCGAATGCAAGCTTTCTCCACCACCTCCCAAGCAAAAAAATCTCTTTCTTATCTATTATAGGGCGTAACGGTCATTCTGCCGTTTACGAACTCCGTTTTATAAAAACCCTTGAACGAGGCATACCTCCCCGTTTTCACGACCGCCTGCGCACGCACGAAATAGCGTGCGTCGAAACGCACGCACAGTCCGCAACCGATCCTCGCCTCTTTCGGCGTGGGCACGGTCGTAGCCGCCACACCGTAGGTAGCCAACCTTTGCGCGTAATCGAGGCTGTGCGCACGCGAGCGGAACACCGCTAAAATCATCATAAGTCATATGCTCCTTATTTTCGGAATACTATATTTTATGTATAAAACGAAAAAAGAGGTGCTATTATGATCTATTTTGACAACGCCGCAACGGGCGGTAGAAAACCCGACTGCGTACAAAACGCCGTAACCGCCGCCATCAAAGTATGCGCAAATGCAGGGCGCGGAGGGCATAAGCTTGCCCTCGCCTGCGCCAACCTCGTGCAAAGCGCGAGAACGGAACTGAACGAGTTTTTCCACGGCTACGGTTTCGATCGCGTTATTTTCACTAAAAACTGCACGGAGGCTTTGAATATCGCCCTCTTTGGCACACTGAAAAAAGGCGATCACGCAATCGTTACGCCTATGGAGCATAATTCCGTACTCCGCCCCCTCGAATACCTAAAAAAGTCGGGCGTAATCACCTACGACGTATGCGAATTACCCCCTGACGGCAACGTAACCCCACAAGCGATCACCACGCTACTCCGCCCCAACACACGCCTCGTCGCGGTTACCGCCGCGTCCAACGTTACGGGCACGACGCCACCGCTCAAAGAAATTCGCGAGGCAATCCCAAACGAAACGTTATTCCTTTGCGACGGCGCGCAGGGCGGCGGTCATATTCCTTTATATATGCAGGAAACAGGCATTGATCTGTTAACGCTCGCAGGACATAAAGGACTGATGGCAATCCAAGGCAGCGGCGCACTGCTTTTTTCCGAACGCGTCGATCCCACCCCCCTTTTATACGGCGGTACGGGCTCTTTGAGCGTATCTCTCGATATGCCCGATTTCTACCCCGACGGTTTGGAGGCAGGCACGCTCGCTTACCCTGCCGTAGTGTCCTTGCTCGAAGGCATACGGTATTTAAGCGCGCGTTTCGATCACGTACAAGCGCGCACCCAACAGCTCACGGAATATCTTTTGACGGGTATGCGCTCTATGCCAAAATACCGCGTATATTCCAAGCCCAACGCGTGCGGAATCGTAGCGTTTGCGCACGAGTATTTGCAATCGGAATACGTAGCAAGCGCGCTGTCCTCGAACTACGGAATTGCCGTGCGTGGCGGATTGCACTGCGCACCGCTGATGCACGAGGCGCTGGGCACGCTGGATAACGGGCTCGTACGCGTTTCCTTTTCCCATTTCAATTCCGAAAGGGAAATCGACGAGTTGCTCTTTGCCCTTTCCACGCTCAAAGAAGAAAAGGCGTAATCAAATTTCCTTTAATTTATCGACGATCGCGCGGAGTTTTTTGCGTTGCGCGCTATCGAGCATCGGAGAAAAGGTCTGATAGAAATTTTCTATTTCCGCGTTGGAAAGCGTACCTGCGCGCTTACTTTTTTCCGCCTCGGTTAAAATATTGCGTAGCATATCGGCGTTGCTTTTGCCGTTATACGCCGACGCAATCTTTTTGGTCAACTCCTCCGCGCTCGCGGTTTCCTGCGTGTTTTTGGGCGTTTGGCTTGCATAGTCTTTGAAACTTCTCATAGTTACCTCCACCGTATATCTTATTCCTTTTCGCAATTTTCGGACACAAGAACGCATATATTGTACTATGGAAATTTTAATGCTCGTATTGCTTTATTATCTTTCACAAAACCCAAACTTTGCCGAAAGTATGAAACCGCTTATGGGGCAGCTGAAAAATTCCGAGCAAATGCTCGGTTTTTTGAACGAGCTTTCTCAGTTCACCCAAACGTTCAGCGCTTTCCAAAACCAAAAAAAGAAAGAAGAACCACCGCCCAAAGAAGAGCCCGAGGAGAAGAAAGAAAAAGAACCGCAATCCCCAACGTCAGGGATTGCGGACGAATTCATTCAACAAATTTTAGAGGGCTACTTAAAAAAGCATTGACCTCACAGAATAGAAAACCCACCGTTTACGGGCAAATCGATACCCGTAACGTACTCGTTTTCCTCTAAAAACAGCACGGCTTTGGCAACCTCGTCGCACCTGCCCAAACGCCCCACGAGAATTTCTTCGATTAAACCGCGCTTGTCCTCTTCGGAAAAGCAAGCGTTCATCGCGGTATCGATCACCCCAGGGGACACGGCGTTCACGCGCACGCCCGAATAGCCAAGCTCCTTAGCAAGCGATTTGGTAAACCCGATCAGCGCGGCTTTGGATGCTGCATACGCGCTTTCACAGCTTGCGCCCACCTCCCCCCAAACGGAAGAAATATTCACGATCAAACCGCTGTGCTGATCGATCATCAATTTTGCCGCTTCACGACTGCATAAAAACGCACCGCCCATATTCACGGCAAACAGCCTTTGAAATTCCTCGTACGAGGTATCCTGCACCTGCTTTATAAGCGAAACGCCTGCGTTGTTCACTAGCACGTCCAAGATTTTCAGCCGCTTAAACACAGACAAAACGTCCTCTTCCTTGGAAACGTCTGCGCGGTATACTTCCAGCCCTATTTCCCTTGCGCGCCGTGCGCTTTCCTCGTCCTTGGAATAGGTTACGCAAACGCGGTAATTCTTTTGTAAAAATGCCTTGGCGATCGCAAGCCCGATGCCGCGTACGCCGCCCGTTATTAAAACCGTTTTCATCATTTCAACGCATACCTGCCCTTGCCGTTTATTCGTTTGCCGTAAGCGAAACGATCTCTTTTGCAATCTCCTCGGGCGTTTTTAAGTCCACGTCCACTATGTAGTCCGCCACGTGCTCGTAGATGGACGTACGCTCTTTGAGTAGCCTTGCCAAACGATCGCTGATACTCTCCGTCGAGGTTTGGAGTAGCGGCCGCGTACCGTCCACGATCAGGCGCTTGTTTAAGGTTTCGAGAGAGGCGCGCAAAAAAACGATCTTGCCGTTCTTTTGCAATACCTCGTTGTTTTCCTTTTTGAGCACCAAGCCGCCCCCCGTGGAAATCACGAGCTCGTCCTTTTGGGCAAGCTCTTTCACCACTTCCGTTTCCAGCTTACGGAAATGCGCCTCGCCGTAGTATTCGAAAATGTCCGAAATTTTGCCGTGCCTGTCCGCGATCACACCGTCGGTGTCGTACCACCTGCGCCCCGTCAGCTCGGCTATTTTAATGCCGATAGTCGTTTTGCCCGCGCCCGTAGGC
>JAZNEZ010000081.1:0-9575 GCA_045588875.1 Candidatus Scatosoma sp.
AGTAAGGCGTGAGCGCGTATCCTCGGAAAAGCCCTCGCTCATCGCCTCGCCTTGGGGAATATACGCACTTTTGCGATAACTTTCGCGGTTTACGCCAAAAATCAGTTCCCCAATGCGTTCGATATTTTCTCCGAAATCGTAGCAAAGCATATTGTTTTTATCGTATAACTTGACAGTGTCTGCGCTCGGCGTTTTGCCGAATCTGCGTTCAATACGATACGTCCTACCCCCGTAAATAAAGGTGAGCGAACCACCGAAATATCCACCGCGGAAGGGCTCGTATTTGAGGCGTGCGTTGTCCTCGATAGACTTCACTCTGCTATCCCCAAAGCCAAAGAGCATACTTTCCAAAAACGCCGCGAGCGTCGTTTTGCCCCAGCCGTTGTCCGCTTTGATCTGCACGATATCCTTGGAAAGGTCGAACTGCTCGTTTTGAAATTTTCCAAAGCCTGCGATATGACAGGAAACAAATCTCATAAATCGATCTCCTCCCCTTGTAGTGCTTTCAAGCCAACCTCCAACACTTCCGCGCGGAAATCCTCGTTCATCTCGTACCTGCCCACCTCTCTCACGAACTCGCCACGCTCCGTTTTGTCCGTTTTAAGCGCCTCGTAATCGATTGCCACGCGCGAGGTATCTTCCACTTTTACAAAGAAAAACCGTTCGTTCAATCGTGCGGAAAGCAGGGAAACGTCCTTTTTCAGCCCCTCTTTATGCGCGCCACAGAGCACGACTTTCACGATATTTTCTTCTCCCACCGTTTGTAAGGCGGTAAGCACAGTACTTTCCACGTCCAAAGTCGTTTCGCAAGCGGAAATATCCACGCGTACTTCCACCACCGTGCGCTTGGCAAGCGACAAAAATTTCTCCCCGATTAGACTGCCGTTTTTGATTTCCAAAAGAAAAAATCCGCGCGCGCCCACCTCGTCGAACCCGCGCCCCTCCAAACAACCGCAATAACGGTATTTTCCGCGCCCGTCAAGCACTTCGGCAATCGGCGAGGGCTTGTGGATATGCCCCAAGGCAAGATAATCCACGTTCCGATTCCGCAGAGCGGAAAAAGGCAAATCGTCGCCGTGCAATAAAAGAATATTAAACTTGTCGCGCGGCAGATCGGGTGGCGCGATAAAAGCGCGCTCGAAATTTTTACTATCCGCGCCCGTTAAAGTAATTCTTTCCCCTAAATCGTAGCTCAAAAATCCGTGATTTTCCGAGAAGAAATATAAATTTTGCGGCAACGCACAGTCGGCAAACTCCATAGCGTTATCGTGATTGCCGAACACGTAAAAAAATTTCACGGGACTCGCCGTTTCTATCGCGGAAAGCACCGTGCGTTTGATATGCGGTAACACGCCGTTTTCGTCGAATAAATCCCCTGCGATCAGCACCGCCGCCACGCCGTTTTCCCTTGCATAGCGCGTAAGATTACAAAAGCCGTCTAAAATTTCCGCCTTTCTGATCGCCGCCTTTTCGGGCGAAAGCCCTTTCATTGGAGAGCCGATATGTATATCCCCCGTGTGTATGATCTTCATAAATAACTCCTTTCCTCTTTATTATAACACAAACGCGCCGATTTGTAAACGGAAAAAGGAAATTTTCTTCGGGCGTTTCGTTGACTTTCCTTTTGATATGTGATACAATAAATACAATTCAAAAAGAGGAGATAGAATAATGAATACTACCGTGAAAGGTTTTCTATGTGCAATCCCGTCGTGCTCGATCGGGATTATTTACTTTTCACCGCCGATTACGCGATCGAAAAGGGGTATAACCATTTCCAAATGATCGGTCCTACCCACGATCCCGTTAGAGGGAATATCGACGGCATGATCTTCTACCGTAAATACGCAAGATTCAACGGCGACAAAAACGCGGAGTACGTGCGGTTTTGCGAAAAGCTCGTCAACGAGGTATGCGACAAATTATCCCCAAAGGGTATTAAAACGTACTTTTGGCATCACGAGTTGGAAGTACCCGAGGGCTTTAAGGAGGCGTACCCTGAAATTTGCAACGACTACGGCGACGTGGAAATCACCCACCCGATCATCAAGGATTTCTTGGAAAATAAGATCGAGGATTGGTTTGCTACGTACCCCAAAATGGACGGTATCATACTCACCCTGCACGAAACGCGTATTCCCCTTTTGAAACTGAAAAATCAAAAGCTGGACAAGATCGGACGGGTACAGTACGTAACGAAAATCCTGTTCGATAAATGCAAGGAGGTGGGCAAAGAGCTGATCGTACGCCCGTTTGCAAGCATTGAAGAGGACTACGAGCTGATGACGAAAGCGTACGCGCAGATCTCGCCCGAGCTGATCGTTATGGATAAATGGACGCAATTCGACTGGTCGCTCACCCTGCCGAACAACGCGTTTTTCAAAAAGATCACGGGCAACCCCTTGATGATCGAAACGGATATTTTCGGGGAATATTTCGGCAAGGGCTTTTTGCCAATCCTGCTCAAAGAACATATCATTGAGAAATACGCCTATTGCCAAAGCTTTTCGCCCGTGGGCTACGTGTCGCGTATCGATCGGGAGGGCTATCACCCGTTCGGCAACGTGAACGAGGCAAACCTCGAAATTATGCAAGCGCTTGAAAATGAGCAGGACGTGGATAAAGCACTCGAAGCGTTCTTTTCCAAACGCTACGGCGAGGCAGGCGCAGGCGTACGGGAGCTTATGGAGGGTACGGAGGAAATTCAGAAGAAAATTTTCTACGCAAACGGCTATTATTTCACCGAACTCAGCCGTTTCCCCCGTTTGAACCATTGTAAAAACCATTTCTATTTCGAAATGATGAAAGAAAATTACTGCATTGCCTCCAACGAATGGTTTATCCCGATCGGTTGGAAACGCGGCACGCTCGCACACCTGCAAGAAGAAAAAGCGAGCGCGGTTGCGGAAACGAAAGAAAAACTGATCAAGCTCGAAACGCTCAAAGGCGCGCTTTCGGGCGAGGACTTCACCGCGTTGCAAACGCAGTTTTATAATCTGCACTACGTCGCTAAGCTTTGGCAAGCACTCACCGAGGCGTTGATTTCGTACACGAAATATTTCGAAACGAAAGACGAAAACTACGAAACGGCTTTACAAAACGCCTTGCGCGCGATTGCGGCAATCGACGCCGAGGGACGGGAAAAGCTTGGGAATAAATATTACCCCAAGGCAATCGGCAAGCACTTCGACCTCGGCGCGAATTTGGGCGCGGCAGATCTGTTTATCGACGAAGTACAAAAAAGCTTTGCGGCGGAAAAGCTCGCTATGGCGCGCTTGGAGAAGGAAAATCTCTCCGACTTTATCGTTTGCGGCGGCGGTTACGAGGGACATAAGTTGCAAAAGGAAGTCAATTTCAGCGACACGTACGTGAAAGAGGACGGCATTTGCCGTATCCCTGGGACGAACCGCGGCAAGGCGTTCAGCACCGTGAACGCGCACGGCTGGTTCTCTTACGAAATGAAAACGCGCAAGAACGAGGAAAACACCCTCGTCGTGATTGCGGCAGGCACGGACGGGCATATCGATTTCGATCTCACGATCGGAAACGAAAAATACGAAGTTCGCGCACTCGGCACGAGCAAAGCGGAATTTAAGTTTAATTTCCGCACAACCGACGAAACCGCGCGCGTGCGCATCGACCGCGTGAGCGCATATACCCCCTACGTGTACGAGTTGAAAGTGTTATAACGCCGACAAATTAAATCGCTCGAAACGCAGTTGCGTTTCGAGCGATTTTCATTATTTCTTTTTCACGCACAAGCCGTTCACGTCCACGTCCACCTGCAAGGTATCCCCTGCCGTCAAGCCGCCGCCGAGTATGCTTTTTGCAAGCATTGTTTCCAAGGTATGTTGCATATACCGTTTTAACGGTCTTGCGCCGTACACGGCATCGTAGCCCCTTTCGATAATCGTATTCACCGCCTCGTCGCTAATTTCCAACACGAGCTGTTTTTCCGAAAGCCGTTTGATAAGGTCTTGCGCGAGCAAGTCCACGATCCTGCCGATTTCCTTTTTCGTGAGCGGTTTGAAGAATACGATTTCGTCCAAACGGTTCAAAAATTCGGGACGGAAGGACGCTTTTAATAGTTTTTCCACTTCCTCTTTCGCCTCGATAGAAAGCTCGCCCGCGTAATCGATACCCTCCAAAATCGCCGTCGAGCCAAGGTTAGAAGTCAGGATAATCACGGTGTTTTTGAAATCCACCGTCCTACCCTGCCCGTCGGTGATACGCCCGTCGTCGAGCACCTGCAAAAGCACGTTGAACACGTCGGGGTGCGCCTTTTCGATTTCGTCAAAAAGCACCACGCTGTAAGGCTTACGGCGTACCGCCTCGGTAAGCTGACCGCCCTCGTCGTAGCCCACGTACCCAGGGGGCGCGCCGATGAGCCTCGACACGGAGTATTTTTCCATATACTCGCTCATATCGATACGTATCATATTTTTCTCGTCGTCAAAAAGGGCACGGGCAAGCGTTTTGGCAAGCTCCGTTTTCCCCACGCCCGTCGGACCGAGGAATAAAAACGAGCCGATCGGACGGTTGGGATCGGCAATACCTGCGCGCGAGCGCAAGATGGCGTTTGCCACCGCCGTAACCGCCTCGTCCTGCCCGATCACGCGTTCGTGGAGCGTTTCGTCGAGCCGCAATAATTTTTCTCTTTCCCCCTCCATGAGCTTGGACACGGGTATACCCGTCCACCGTGCCACGATCCGCGCGATTTCCTCGTCGCTCACGTGGTCGCGGAGCAAGGAATTTTCCGTTGAACGCGTACCTGCCCCCGTCCTTTCCGTTTCTTCGAGCTGTTTTTTCAGCTCGGGGATCTTGCCGTACTGCAATTTCGAGGCTCTTTCCAAATCGTATTCCCTTTGTGCCTTTTCGAGCTGCGCGTTGGCGCGTTCGAGCTCCTCGCGGAGCTTTTGCACCTTGCCGATCGCGTCCTTTTCCTCCGCCCACTTGTCTTTCATTTCCGAATACTTCTTGCGGAGCGTTTCGAGCTCGGCGCGTATTTCCTCCAAGTGCGATTTGGACAGCGCGTCCGTTTCTTTTTTGAGCGCGTTTTCTTCGATTTCGAGTTGCATAATCTTGCGCGCGATCTCGTCCATTTCCGAGGGCATAGACTGCATTTCCGTCTTAATCAGCGCGCACGCCTCGTCCACGAGGTCGATCGCCTTATCGGGCAAAAACCGATCGGAAATATAACGGTTAGAAAGCGTCGCCGCCGCAATGAGCGCGTTGTCCTGAATTTTTACGCCGTGGAACACCTCGTACCGTTCTTTCAAACCGCGCAGAATAGAAATAGTATCTTCCACAGTCGGCTCGCTGACGAGCACGGGCTGAAATCGCCGTTCGAGCGCAGGGTCTTTTTCGATATACTTGCGGTATTCGTCGAGCGTAGTCGCGCCGATACAATGCAACTCCCCTCGCGCGAGCATAGGCTTTAAGAGGTTGCCTGCGTCCATCGCGCCGTCCGCCTTGCCTGCGCCGACGATATTATGCAGCTCGTCGATAAACAGGATAATACCGCCCTCGCTCTTTTTCACCTCTTCGAGCACGTCTTTTAAGCGTTCCTCAAATTCGCCGCGGAATTTCGCACCGGCAATGAGCGCGCCCATATCCAGCGAAAACACCTTTCTATCTTTCAAGGAATCGGGCACGTCGCCTTTCATAATACGAATGGCAAGCCCCTCCGCGATCGCCGTTTTTCCCACGCCCGCCTCGCCGATAAGTACGGGATTATTCTTCGTTTTCCGCGACAGTATCCGCACGACGTTTCGAATCTCCTCGTCGCGCCCGATCACGGGATCGATTTTCTGCGCACGCGCCTTTTCCACAAGGTCAGTGCCGTATTTGCTCAATACTTCATTTTTGTTTTCCATAATTTTTCCTCTCCTCTTTACACTATATTTTTAACCGAAGAGAAAAATTCTTAAACAACTTTTCGTAAAAAAATAAGAACGGCTTAACCGTTCTTGATTTGCAGATATATAAACAGTGCGACGAATATCGCCATAAACACGCAGGTCAACACAAACTTGATCTTGTTTTGTTTTTTCTCGTCCATAGGCACGTACACGCGAAAACCACAGCTCGGGCACACCCCGTCTTTCATTTCCGTTTTACACCGCTTACAATGCAACGTTTCGGGCATATGTTTATTCATAAAAATTCTCCTTTATAACAGCGTTTCAAACACGCGCAACACCGAATCGACGAATCCGCCGATGAGGCCGCGCTTGACGTTTTCTTTCGTACGCTCTTGGGATATTGCAAACGTTTCCTCGCAGTCGCGTTTGAGCGCCGCCACCGCCTCGCACCCCGAAAAATACACCGCGTTTTCGAAGTGGTGATACAAGCTCCGATAATCGAGGTTAATCGTTCCCACCACGCCGCAGGTATCGTCGCTGACCATACTTTTCGCGTGGATAAACCCAGGGGTATATTCGTAAATACGCACGCCTGCTTTCATCAATAAGCCGTAATTCGCGCGCGTAAGACGGAAAACCGTTTTCTTATCGGGTATCGCAGGGGTTACGATCCGCACGTCCACGCCGCGCGTCGCCGCCTGACAAAGCGCGGTACGCAAAGAATCGTCGAGCACCAAGTACGGCGTGAATATCCACACGTATTTGCTTGCGCGGTTGATAATGTCCACATATACCGTTTCGCCTGTACTCACCTGATCGAGCGGCGAATCGTCGTAGGGTTGCACGCAAAAACCCGAACGTATTTCCTTGCTATCGGGCAACAGATACTCTTTAATATCCTCTTTATCCTTGCGAAACGCGTTCCAAAGATAGAAAAACATCTGCGTAAACGACCGCACGCAATCCCCCGTCAGCTTTAAGCCCGTGTCCTTCCAGTACCCAAACCGCTCCTTTTCCGCGATATATTCGTCGGCAAGGTTAATACCGCCCGTAAACGCCACTTTCCCGTCGATCACGAGCATTTTTCTGTGATCGCGGTTGTTCATACGCACCGCGAAAAAGGGTACGACGGTGTTAAACGTGAAACATTTGATATTATCGTGCAAGCTTTCAAGGTATTTTTCGTAGTTGGGCGGTAACGTCATCATACAGCCAAAATCGTCGTAAATGATGCGTATTTGCACCCCCTGTATCGCTTTTTCGAGCAAAACTTTGAGCATTTCGCCCCACATTTTCCCGTGCGCGATAATGAAATACTCCAAAAGAATGAATTTCTCCGCCTTTTTCATTTCTTCGAGCATTACGGGGAACATTTCCTCGCCACTTTTATAATATTCCACCGTGCCGTTTTGAAACACGGGATATCCCCCGAACTTGGCAAGATACCGACAGATCGCCTCTTCGCGCGTCTGTGGTTTAGGGATCTTTGTTTCCCCGTATATTTCCGCCATTCTTTGGGCGTTTTCCGCTTTCGCCTGCGTGATCCTGCGGTGCATTTTTCGCGTCGGTCGCCCCCTGCCGTTCATCATATACATAGGCACGCCGAACACGGGCGCGATTAAGATAAGTATGATCCAATTCAATCTTGTGGACGGACGTTCGTGGTGGCCTATAATATATAAAACGAATATAAGCTCCAAAATAAATAGCGTGATCTGCAATAGGAGGGCTATCGAGGAATGATATACGATCAAATATAACAGTAAGCCCAAGCCCACAAGCTGCGCTAAGACCATAAAAAGAAAAACGAAAAAACGGTTATAAAGAAATACTTTATAACTTCTGTCATTCGCCACCGTTCTTTCTATCCACTTTTTCTTTCTTTCGCTTAACTTCTTCATTATATATATATTATATTCCCTTTTTTCGCCTTTGTCAACCCTAAAATTCTTGCCTCTCGCCGTTTTCACAACAAAATCACATTTCCTGAAAATTTTTTTGATTTTTTTCCTCAAAACCGTTGACAAATATATTTTTTTATAGTATACTATAATCACTTAATAAAACTAAATCCTAATAAGGAAAAGAGGTAAACAGGTATGAAAAAATTTGAGTGTAAAGTATGTCACTACGTTGCAGAGGGTTCTGCGCCCGAGGTTTGTCCCGTTTGCAAGCAATCGGGGAAATTCGAAGAAATCAATCCTTTGAAGGGCACGAAGACGGAGGCAAATTTGGCTACGGCGTTTGCAGGCGAATCGCAGGCGAGAAACAAGTACACCTATTTTGCAAGCAAAGCAAGAAAGGAAGGATTCGTGCAGATCGCGGCGATTTTCGAAGAAACGGCGAAAAACGAACAAGAGCACGCAAAGATCTGGTTCAAGCTTTTGAACGGCGGCGACATTTCCTCTACGGCGGAAAATCTGCTTGCAGCGGCAGAGGGTGAAAACTACGAATGGACGGATATGTACTACGAGTTTGCGAAAGTAGCGCGCGAAGAGGGTTTTGAAGAAATCGCGAAACTGTTCGACGGCGTTGCGGCGATCGAGAAAGAGCACGAAGAAAGATATAGAAAACTGCTCGCGAACGTGAAAGGCGATCTCGTATTCTCCAAAGAGGGCGACGCCGTATGGCAATGCTCCAACTGCGGTCATATCGTGGTCGGCAAGAAAGCGCCCGAGGTTTGCCCTATCTGTGCGCATCCGCAGGCATATTTCCAAGTACGCGCGGAAAATTATTAATTTGACAATTTAATCTCACAACAATAAAGAACACCGCTTGGAGCGCCCCTCCAAGCGGTGTTCTGCTTATTTTTTGCTACGCAAGGTAAATTATTTTTGAAAAAATAAATTTTTTCTTTCAAACGCTTGACAGTGGTTTATTTTTATGTTATATTTAATACAGATAATACAGATTAGGAGATTTTTATGGCAAAAGAATTTTTAAGCACCAAGAACAATGGAGTAAGCAAACAAACAAAAATTCAGCAAACCGCTTTGACTGTTTGCTATTTTGCAATCGCGATTTTCGCAATTTGGGAGATTGTTTCCGTTATTCTTACGGGATTTAACGGTTATCAAGCGTTGGAGGGTAAATTCTGGGAACATAAAAAAAGAATGTTCTTAATGTTTCCCGTATATTGTCTGCTACTGCTCGCGTCCATTATTAAACTGACCGCATTTTTCAAAGAATGGATACGCACGAAAAAAACGCCCGTCTTTGAGCGCAACGAGGGTTTCTCTTTTGTACAGGCGGTGTCGGCAGTCGCGTTGCTCGTCAGCGTTCTCGCGTGGGCGTTTACCGACGAGCATTTGTGTAAACAACTCGCTTATCTTTCCTTGACGGTTTTTGCAGTCGGTTACTCGTTATCCTGCTCGCAAATCGCAAGCAAATATTTACGCTTGCGCGTTTCCCCCGTCGTTTCGTACGTAGTATGTGCAGTGAGCGTGATCGCTCTTATGCTCGCAATCGCGAACGCTTTCAACGCGTTTGATTCCGTAACGTTGATATCGGAGGGAATGTATTGTTCCTACGAGGTATCGAGCGCGGCGTTTATCGGCTGTTTAATCCCTTGTATCATTTTTATGGGTTGCACGGCGTTACTGTTGCTTTCCGCCCCCTTTGCCAAAACGGAAGATTAACGCTTTTCAGGCAGGAAACGCCCCGACGAGATTTCGTCGGGGCGTTCGTTTGCGCATACCATGTATGCGTTGA
>JAZNEZ010000082.1:0-2043 GCA_045588875.1 Candidatus Scatosoma sp.
CCACCCCCACGGCGATAGCTCGGTATACGACGCGCTCGTGCGTTTGGCGCAAGAATTTACAATCAGCTTTCCGCTTGTAGACGGACACGGGAACTTCGGTTCGGTGGACGGCGACCCTGCGGCGGCTATGCGTTATACGGAAGCAAGACTTACCAAGCTCGCCGCGGAAATGCTCAAAGACCTCGATAAGGAAACGGTGGATTTTATCCCCAACTTCGACGGTAGCGAGGAAGAGCCTACCGTACTCCCTGCAAGATACCCCAACCTGCTCGTAAACGGCGCGGACGGTATTGCGGTGGGTATGGCGACGAACATTCCCCCCCATAACCTTGCGGAAGTGATCGACGGTACGATTGCTATGATCGATAACCCCGAAATCACGGTGGACGAGCTGATGGATTATATCCCTGCTCCCGATTTCCCCACGGGTGGCGTGATTATGGGTAGGAGCGGTATTCGTCAGGCGTATAGAACGGGACAAGGTAGTATCGTAATCCGTTCCAAGTGCGAAATCGAGGAATACGGCACGGGCGGTAACGTACGCTCCCGTATCGTCGTAACGGAAATCCCCTATCAAGTCAATAAAGCGCAGCTTATCAAAACAATCGCGGACATGGTCAACGATAAACGTATCGAGGGCATTTCCGATATCCGCGACGAATCCGACCGCGACGGTATGCGTATCGTAATCGAATGTAAAAAGGACGCGAACGCGCAAGTCGTTTTGAATACTCTCTATAAAAAGACGAAATTGCAGGTTTCCGACGGTATTATCCTGCTCGCGCTCGTGGAGAACGGTAGCGAGCCGAAAACCCTCAATATTCGCGACATTTTATATCATTATCTCAACCACCAGAAAGAGGTCATCACGCGCCGTACGCGCTTTGAGCTGAACAAAACGGAAGAACGCGCGCACATTATCGCAGGCTTGGTGTTGGCGCTTGCGAACGTGGACGAGGTCATTCGTATCATTAAGGCGTCGGCGGATAAAAACGCGGCGATCGAGGGCTTGACGACGGCGTTTGAATTAGACGAAAAACAGGCGAACGCGATTTTGGAAATGCGCTTGCAAAGATTGACTTCCTTGGAAGTGGAAAAGCTCAAAGACGAGCTCGCGGCGTTGCAGGCGACGATTTTGGATTTGAAAGACATTCTCGCGAACGAATACCGCGTGATGCAGATTATCCGTGGCGACCTTACGGACATCAAGGAAAAATACCCCTCGCCGAGAAAGACGGAAATTTCCGTCGATTACGGCAATATCGAGGACGAAGATTTAATCGATCGAGAGGACGTAGTGATCTCGCTCACCCATTCGGGGTATATCAAACGCCTGCCCGTAGCGGAATATAAAGCGCAGGGGCGCGGCGGCAGAGGTATCACGGCGCACCGTCCCAAGGACGAGGACTACGTGGAAAAAATGTTCGTATCGTGTACGCATGATCCGATCCTGCTCTTCTCGTCGTTTGGTAAGGTGTATTCGATCAAGGGCTACGAAATCCCCGAGGCGAACCGCACCGCGCGTGGCAGAGCGGTGGTGAATATCGTACAGCTCGACGCAGGCGAAAAGATTGAAACGGTGTTGCCCGTGAAAGCGGATGGCGTAGGCTATCTCGTGATGGCGACGGAAAGAGGCTTAATCAAGAAAACGCATACCGATGAATTTAAGCGTATTGCAAAGAACGGTAAAATTGCCATCAAATTGCAGGAAAACGATCGCTTGATCGGCGTGAACTTCACGACGGGCGAAAATGAAATTCTCATCGCTTCGCGCGGTGGCAAGTGTATCCGCTTTGCGGAAACGGACGTGCGTCCGACGGGCAGAGGTACGCAGGGCGTGAAGGCGATGACGCTGGGCGAAGACGACATCGTGGTGGATATGCTCATCGTCGATCCCGAAAAGGATCTGTTTACGCTCACGTCCCTGGGCTACGGCAAACGCTCGAAGGTAGAGGACTACCGTTTGCAGAGCCGCGGCGGCAAGGGTATCAAGGCGGGTACGTTCAACGAAAAGACGGGCTATCTCGTCAACATGAAGGAAGT
>JAZNEZ010000083.1:0-2394 GCA_045588875.1 Candidatus Scatosoma sp.
AGGAAATGAAAGCGTTGCTGTTCAACTGGAAGGTGGTAAAATACACGAAATCCAACGCCATCGTGATCGGCTTGAAAGACAGAACGACGGGTATCGGTATGGGACAGACCAACCGTATTTGGGCGGCGCAACAGGCGATCGCGCACGCAGGAGAACTTGCGAAGGGCTCGGTGATGGCGAGCGACGCGTTCTTCCCGTTCCCCGATTGCGTAGAGGAATGTGTGAAAGCAGGAATCACGGCGATCATTCAACCAGGGGGGAGCAAGAACGATCAGCTTTCGATCGACGCTTGTAACGCGGCAGGGATTGCCATGATCTTCGTCGGCGACAGACATTTCAGACATTAAACGACATAGAAAAAACACGCGGTCACACCGCGTGTTTTTTCGACTGAAAGATTTTTAATTTTCTTTCGACGCTTTGTATTCGCCGATTGCTTTGGAAAGCTGATCGGGACAGGACGTGTTGCCCTTGCAACGGATACCTGCCAAAAGCGTTTGCACCTCGTCGATATTCTTGCCCTCCACGAGCCTTGCAATGCCTTGCAGATTACCGCCACAACCGCCGATAAAACGGACGTTGTGCATTTTGTTTTCTGCGTCCACGTCGAAAAGTATTTGTCTGGAACAAGTTCCTCTGGTTGAATAAGTAAACATATTGACACCTCTTTTTTTGTAATTTTTTCTATAATTAGTCTACGAGCGTATCGTAGATCGCCGAATATAATTCGGACGCCTTGCTTTCCCAATTTTTATAGATATTCTGTGCCGTTTTTTTATCGGGCACGACGAATTTAAGCTCCAACATAGGCTGTACGGGCGCAAGTATTTTCACGAACACCGTATACGTACCGTCCACGTTTTGATAATAGTCGGATTTGCATTCCTGTCGATTGCGGAGCTTACCGCTGTTTTTCTTGATAAAAGCGGAAATTTCGTTGCGTACGCTTTTGGGGATATTGATATAAAAATTATTCAAGCTTTCCCTGCCGTCGCTGGTGATGGTGTAGAGGGGTTCTTCTTCGGGAGAGGAAATGCGGCAGATAAATCCGTCCTCCAAAAGACGGGGCAACAATTCCTTGCAGTCCATATAATTGAGCCAGTTGTTGCCTGCCGTGCACATTTCCACGATCGTGCGTTCGGAAAGCGCGCTTTCCATTTTATCGAAAACGAAAAGCACGATTAACTTGTTGACTGACGTTTCTCCTTGAATTTGCATTTGTAACTCCTCTAATACTTTTTTTGAACGGGAAAACAGCCGCATAGGGTACTTCCGTGCGACCGTTTTCGGTATTTTGTCGTATGTAGGAAAGTTTGCGCCAAGGGGCTTGCGCAAGCCACCTGATTTAGGCTTCGAAAAAGTGCCGACGAAACCGTGATAAAACCCCGATTACGCCTCGAATTTTTTCAATTTATTCATAAAATCGTCGCAGTCGTCGCTGTAAGCTTCCACCGTAACGGGTTGGGAAAGATCCAACGAGAAGATGCCGAGGATAGACTTTGCGTCTACCACGTATCTACCGCTTTTGAGTAAAATTTCAAAAGGATAGTCCTGCGTGATATTCACGAATTCTTTTACTCTTTGCGCCATTTCCAAAGAAATTTTAACGGATTTCATAATTAAAACACCTCCGATATTCCGTGTTGTCTATATTATACATAAAATTTTTGATAAAATCAAGATATTTGACAAAAAAATATTTCTTATTTTTTGAATTTGTGCTATAATGATAACAAATCATACTTTTCTTGTCAAATTTGACTAACGAGGCAAAAAATGCGTTACGAAGAAAAAACCGTTCGTAAAAATTATATTTATCAAGGCAAAATCCTCTCTCTGCGCGTAGACGACGCGCTCCTCCCCGACGGTAAGCCGTGTAAACGGGAGATCGTGGAACATAGCGGCGGCGCGTGCGTATTGTGCGTAGAGGATAATAAAGCGCTGTTCGTCAAGCAATACCGTTATGCGTACGGGGAAAACTTGTACGAACTTCCGGCAGGGAAATTAAACGCAGGGGAAGATCCTTTGCTTGCCGCACAAAGGGAGCTAAAAGAGGAAACGGGCGTAAGCGCGGAAGGGTTGAAACTTTTGTATGAGATATATCCCTCGGTCGGCTATACGAACGAGCGTATTTTTATCTACCTTGCACGATGTGGCAAGCGAGGGAACGCATGCCTTGACGAGGGGGAATTTCTCGACGTGGAATGGATAGAGCTGGAACGGGTGAAGAAGATGCTGAAAAACGGCGAGATCAAGGACGCGAAAACGGTGATTGCGTTGCAGGCGTATTTGCTAATGCAATAAAAAGGAGGGAGGGCGGGGAAACCCGACCCCCGTCTTTTGCCCCCCAGGGGGGGCGTAAAGCAAGGAGGAAAAGGAGAAAAGGAGGGAGGA
>JAZNEZ010000084.1:0-2445 GCA_045588875.1 Candidatus Scatosoma sp.
TCCGCGTGGTGGTGATGGTGGTCGTGCTCGTGGTGATGGTGATGACAATGGCAGTCGGGATCGTTACATTCGTGCTCGTGCTCGTGTTCGTGGTGGTGATGTTCGTGGTGATGACAATCGCAATTAGGATCGTCGCACTCGTGGTGGTGATGTTCGTGGCGATGATGTTCGTGATGTTCTTCCACCTCTGCCGCCAAGTGTTTCATATCTTCTTGCAAGGTGTTTTTACGTTCCATTGCCGCCAAAATGGCTTGTCCGGAGAGAGTATCCCAAGGCGCGGTTACGAGCGTTGCGGTGGCATTCTTTTCTTTCAACAGCTCCACCGCCGCGTGCAGCTTGTCCTCGGAAGTCTTATCCGTGTGGGAAAGAATGATACAGCTTGCGTGCTCCACCTGATCGCCAAAAAACTCGCCGAAATTTTTCAGATACATTTTACACTTAGACGCGTCCACCACCGTACAGAACGCGTTGAGCTCGGCGTTTTCAAGCCCTGCCGAACGCACCGCCTTAATCACGTCGGAAAGTTTCCCCACGCCCGACGGCTCGATCACGATACGATCGGGCTCATATTCCGCCGCCACCTGCTTTAAGGCTTTGGAAAAGTCGCCGACGAGCGAGCAACAGATACAGCCCGAATTCATTTCGGTAATATTAATACCTGCGTCCTGTAAAAATCCGCCGTCAATGCCGATCTCGCCAAATTCGTTTTCGATCAGAACGACCTTTTCGCCTGCGTACGCTTCTTTGATGAGTTTTTTAATGAGCGTGGTTTTGCCTGCGCCCAAAAAGCCCGAAAAAATATCTATTTTCATTCGTTACCTCTTTTTGTTTTATTATATAGTATATAACCGTTTTTTTCTGCGTTAAAACGCCCAAGTACCGTTCGCAAAGATTTGAACGCGTTCGCCCGTTTTCGTGATACCCACGATCGAAGTATCCCTTGCGCCGATCATAAAGTCTACGTGAATCATACTCTCGTTGATACCGCGTTTTTTACATTCCTCGTCCGTATATTTTTCATAGCCTTTCAAGCACTCGTTAAAGCCGTGCCCGAGCGCGAAATGACAGCTTGCGTTTTCGTCGAAAAGGGTGTTAAAGAAGAGCACGCCCGACTGATTAATCGGGGATTCGAAAGGAATGAGCGCACACTCGCCAAGCATTCCTGCCCCCTCGTCCATAGACACCATTTGTTTCAAAAGTGCCTCGCCCTTTTCCGCTTTCACTTCCGTTACTTTGCCGTTTTCAAAACGCAATGAGAAATTTTCGATAAGCTCGCCCATATACGAAAGCGGTTTCGTCGAATACACGATGCCCTCCGCCGCGCCTGCCTTGGGCGAAGTGAACACTTCTTCGGTGGGAATATTCGGATTAAACACTCTGCCTTTAAGCGTTTTTTCCTTACCGCCGCAGAAAATACCGTCGTCGTTGAGCTCCACTGTAAGATTCGTGCCGTTTGCGCTTTTATATTCGAGATATTTCAGTCCCAAACCGTTCAAATACGCGCACCGTTTATCCAAATCGGCGTTGTGTTCTTTCCAAGCCTGCACGGGGTTTTTACCGTCCGCACGCGAGGTTTTCAAGATAACTTTCCACATTTCCTCGATCGCCTTTTTCTCGGGCAGATCGGGGAATACCTTTTTCGCCCAAGCCTTCCCAGGGACGGCGGCGATACACCATTGATGACGGTTTTCAAGTGCCAAACGATAAGGCTTTACCTGCGGATAAATCGCACGGCGCGCCGCGCTCATTTTCTCTTGATCGATACCGTTCATACCGTCGGGGTCTTCCGATTCGATAAATAAACGGCAGGAATAGTTCTCCGCCTTAAATTCCCATTTCGCTTTCGCCCAAGGTTTCAACTGCGACAGTGATTCGAGCGTTCTGTTTTCCGCGTTTAATTTTTCCACAGGCTGGTGCGTCCATTCCACGTACACCTCGCTCGCGCCTGCCTTGTAACATTCTTCCACGACCATAGTTACAAATTCGGGTTGATCAAGCTCCGCGCCGATAAACACCGTTTGACCTTTCTTCACGTTCAAGCCTACTTTCGCAAGCAGTTTTGCGTATTTTTTCAGTTGCGTTTTTCTCATTGTTTTATCCTCCGATTAAGTCGTAATTAACAGTTTTATAAAAAAGCGCTTTCACTTCTTCGTCCTTTTTCGTTTGCGCCAAAATCCACATCAGTTTGGTGATAATACTTTCGTATGTCATTGAGTAGCTTTCCAACAGCTCAAAACGGTTCTTCAAGCCCCTGCCCACACGGTATACGTTCATATCGCTACCCTCTTGCTGTACCTGTGTGGTAACGACGAGCGTTTTGCCTTTCTTCTCCCAACGCTCGATCGTTTCGTAAAAGCCGTAATAATCGCCCTCTGGAATACCGCCCGTGCCGTAGCCGGAGAGCACGACCGCGTCGTTAAGACGGAAATACGCGTCGAGAATATC
>JAZNEZ010000085.1:0-3263 GCA_045588875.1 Candidatus Scatosoma sp.
GGCGTGTAGGGCGCGGTGAGCTTGGCAAAGGTAACGAGTACGTGCCAAAGCACCGTGTACGCCGCCGCCTTGTCTTCCGTCATTTCGCTGCCCCAATAGCGATCTCTGCCCCGACGCACGTACCAGTTGGAGAGGATATCCGTGAAATCGTGTAACGCGGGCGCGCTATCCGTAATATTATATACGGCAAGATTGTTATGCACCTGAGCGGCAAGGGTGTTGAGCTTGGAAAGTATCCATTGATCCATAAGCGAAAGCTTACATTTTTTCAGATCGTAGTCGGCAGGATTATAATGATCGATATCCGCGTACAGGCAGAAGAACGCGTAGGTATTCCAAAGCGTACCCATATACTTTCTCTGCGCCTCGCTCACCGCTTCGGGATAGAAACGGGAGGGCAACCAAGGTGCGGACGAGGTATAGAAATACCAACGCACGGCGTCTGCACCCTGTTTATCGAGGATCGACCAAGGATCGACGACGTTACCTTTATGCTTGGACATCTTAATACCGTTCTTATCGTTCACGTGCCCGAGCACGATACAATTTTTGAACGGCGATTTATCGAACAACAACGTGGAAATAACGAGCAAGGTATAGAACCAACCGCGCGTTTGATCGACTGCCTCGGAAATGAAATCGGCAGGGAACGTCTGTTCGAACAAGTCCTTATTCTCAAACGGATAATGATACTGCGCAAACGGCATAGAGCCTGAATCGAACCAACAATCGATAACCTCGGGCGTACGTTTCATTTTACCGCCACACTTTGCACATTTACAGGTCAGCTCGTCCAAATACGGGCGGTGCAATTCGATATCTTTCGGCGCACCGCATTTTTCCACGAGCTCGGCGCGCGAGCCGATTACTTCGATTTCGCCACAATCGGGACATACCCAAACGGGCAGAGGCGTACCCCAATAGCGATCACGGGAAAGCCCCCAATCGATCACGTTTTCAAGGAAGTTGCCCATACGCCCCTCTTTGATGGTGTCGGGCATCCAGTTAACCGAACGGTTTGCCGCGATCAAACGATCCTTAATTGCCGTAACCTTGATAAACCAGCACGAACGCGCGTAATAGATCAGCGCGGTGTCGCAACGCCAACAGAAAGGATAGCTATGCGTAACTTCCAACGGCTTTAAGAGTAAGCCGCGCGTTTTCAAATCCTTAATCACCGCAGGATCGGCGGCTTGCGCCCCTACGCCCGTAAACTCGCCGCAGCCTTGGGGGAATTTTCCCTCCTCGTTGATAAGTTGCACGACGGGCAGGTTATAGCGTTTACCCACTTTATAGTCGTCCTCACCGAACGCAGGCGCGATATGCACGACGCCCGTACCGTCGGACAGCGTTACGTAGGTGTCGCAGGTTACGAAATGCGACTTTTCGCGGTATTTGAAAATTTCTTTGCCGAACGGATACAAAGGCTCGTATTCGGTATATTCGTACTCTTTGCCCTTTTTCGTGGAAAGTACTTTATACCCCTCTTCACCGAGCACCGATTTCAAAAGCCCCTCGGCAAGGATATATTTCTCGCCGTTTTCGTCCATTTGCACTTCCACGTAGTCGTAGTCGGGGTGCATACACAGCGCAACGTTAGAAGGGAGCGTCCAAGGCGTGGTCGTCCAAGCGAGGATATATTTATTCTCTTCGCCTTTCACTTTGAATTTGACGAACGCCGTCGTCTGTTTTACGTCCTTATACCCCTGCGCCACCTCGTGCGAGGAAAGCGCCGTACCGCAACGAGGGCAATAGGGCACGATCTTGTGTCCTTTATACAGTAAGCCTTTTTTATGGATCTCTTTGAGCGCCCACCATTCCGATTCGATATAGTCGTCGTGATAGGTTACGTACGGGTTGTCCATATCGCACCAATACCCGACGCGATCGGACATTTCTTTCCATTCGCTCGTGTATTTGAATACGGAATTTTTACATTCCTTAATAAACGGCTCGATACCGTATTTTTCAATACCCGTTTTGCTTTCCAGCCCAAGCTTTTTCTCCACTTCCAGCTCGACGGGCAGACCGTGCGTATCCCAACCGGCTTTGCGGAGCACGTGCTTGCCTTTCATCGTTTGATAGCGAGGCACGATATCTTTCATAACGCGCGTTAAGATATGCCCGATATGCGGTTTACCGTTTGCCGTGGGAGGACCGTCGTAGAAAGAAAATTCTTCCTTGCCCTCGGTAGCTTTCATACTTTCCTCGAAAATCTTGTTTTCGTTCCAGTATTCGACGATCTTCTTTTCTCTTTCAACGAAATTGAGAGAAGTGTCTACTTTTTTATACATAGCCATATATTTTTCTCCTTTGGAGTGTTTTTCAAAAAATAAACGCCGTCGTGCTTTGGAAAAAACACAACGGCTTTCTTTAACCACCAAAACAAACTATCATTTGTCGCGAGGGATAACGGATCGCGAACCCGTACCCTGCTACTCTTTTCATTTCGCAAGGTCAGCTGACGAGGGGATATTTTCCGTGTGCGCCCTCTTCCTTTCACCGTTAGCGGAAGTTCTCTGTGCGACGACAATAAACGGAAACGTTGTCCTCTTTTAACGCTTTTTTATTTCATTTTTATATATTATAACGGATTTTTCCGTTTTTGTAAAGCGAATTTACGCTGTTTTTTAATTTTACCCTTACGGGCTCACGCGATTGATATCACGAGGGAACATCGTCGCCTCGCGCACGTTTTTTGCGCCGAGCAGGTGCATCGTCAATCTTTCCAGCCCGATCCCCAAACCGCCGTGGGGAGGCGCGCCGTATTTATGGAGCATCAAATAGGTCGCGAACTCTTCGGGATTCATACCCAGCTTTTTCATTTTTTCGACCTGCTCGTTATAATCGTGCACGCGCTGACCACCCGAGGTAATCTCCAAACCGCGGAAGAGTAAATCGAACGAAAGGGTGTATTCAGGATCTTCGGGATCGTCCATCGTATAGAACGGACGTTTTTTCGAAGGATAATGCGTGATGAAAATGAAATCGGAATTGAACTGCTTTTTCGCGTATTTCCCAAGGAGTTGTTCTTCTTCGGGATCGAAATCCTTCATATCCGACGGCTTGTACTTAAACGTTTTCATCAAGATTTCTTTCGCGTCCATGAACTTCAAGACGGGGATTTCCGTAATTTCGGGAAGCTCGACGTGGAGAAGATCCACTTCGTTTTTGTATTCCGTCTTGAGCAAGTTCATGATATATTTCAAAACGCCCGTTTCCATGTTCATAATGTCTTCAAAGCTATCGATAAAGCCCATTTC
>JAZNEZ010000086.1:0-2746 GCA_045588875.1 Candidatus Scatosoma sp.
AGTAAGCCCTCGGGTTTGTCGATCGCAAGAAATTGCTCGTCCTCGTAAAGGATATTTATTTTCTTTGGAGGTTGCCGTTTGACGGGCGCTTTCGGGCTTTCGCCACGCACGGGCGCTTTGGAAATTTTCACCTCGTCGTCCTTGGCGAGCGGAAAATCGAATTGCGTAACCAAGCTACCGTTGACGAGCACCTGCTTTCGCGCAAGCAACGATTTCACGTTATTGCGCGAGGTGTTGCATTTACGGAGCAAAAATTCAAGCAATAAATCGCTGCGATTGACCTTGTATGTCGCCGTATACACGGGCGTTTCGGCTCGTACCTGCCCCCGTTCTTTTTCCTTTTTATCGTATAATTTCCGCATCTGCGTTTTCTCCGTTTATAAATCGAAAGGATAGTCTTTATCATTCGGGCGTTGCGCCTCTTTCTGCCATTTACGACGTCTGCGCCATTGACGGAATTTCATAAACATTCCGTAGCTAAAAAACAGCGCGATATTGAAAAGCGCGACGAGCAGGGCAATTCTCTCTATCCAACCGCTGAAAATGAAAATCAAAATTAGCCCGATCAAATCGATAATCGCAAGCCATTTCACCTTAATCGGCAGGAAATAGAAAAGGTATACCCTAAAATCGGGATAGAGCAACGCGAACGCCAAAAACAGCGATAAATGTAAATAGTACACGGTCGCGTAGCCCGTGATAAAGCCCGAAACGATCGCGCCGAGCACACCGCAAAGATAGAAAAGGTCGAATTTGAAAGATCCCCACTCGTTTTCGAGGGAATTGCCGATCAGCCAATAGAAATACAGCGAAAGCGCGAGCGTGAGCAAATTCCACGTGTCGGGAATGAATACGAACGTAATCACGCGCCAAACCTCGCCACGCAAAATCGCCGCTCTGTCGAAATACAGCCACGCCGTGATATCCACGCCTGTGCGCGTGTAAACGACCATATCGAGCAACCACACGATCGCCGTGCCCACGACGATAATCGTCATTAGGTTTCGCAGCGCGTACCGCCCGAATTTTCTATCTAATTTATCCAAAAACGAATTTCCGTACATTTTCAACTCCGTTCGCGTATTCTTCTTAAACGCACGAGCGTTTCTATCGCGCGCGTTTGAGGAAACATGTCATACGGCTGCAAACGTTCGATCTCGTAATATCCCGATACGGGCTCTTCGGCATTTTTGACAAGCTCGCCGTTCTCCTCTGTCAATCGTCCCGTGAGCAACCCTAAATCGCGTGCAAGCGTGGCTGGATTACAGCTGATAATCGTGATTTTTTCTATACCGCTTGCGAGCAACGCTTTGAGTACGCTCCTTGCAATTCCCGCGCGAGGGGGATCAAGGATTAGGCGTACCTTTTCCCCTTTTTCGATATTCATAACCTTTGAAAGGTGCTCCTCCACGTAACCGCAGATATTCGTCATATTTTTGAGCTTATTTTTTTCTTTGAGGGCGTTCGCGCACCGCACCGCCTCTTCTTCCAGCTCGATACCGTAAGCGCGCTTGACCTTTTTCGCAATCATTGCGGTGAGCAATCCGCCGCCCGAATAGGCGTCGATCACCACCTCGTCGCCGTTTTCGGCAACCGTTTTAAGCGCGTCTTGATACAGCTTTCCGCGTACGTTTTCATTCACCTGCAAAAAGGTTACGGGCCCTGCCTCGTAGACAATGCCGCGCTCCTCCGCCTCGAAAAAGCCGCTACCGTGCATAAGTTCAAACTCTTTGGAGAGGATTACGTTGGTGTCCTTATCATTGAAATTGAGATACAGCGTAAATTCCTTAAAATCCTTTTCAAGCAGTTGAATAAGATAATGCACGCTCGGCAATTTCCGTTTTGCGGAAACGAGGGTAAAAATGAATTTACCGCCGATTTCACGCGCCACGATATGCCGCAAAGCTCCCATTTTATGCACCTCGTCGTACCCTTTCACGGCGCACTCTGCCATATACCGCTTAATCGTCGCGATGAGCTTTTCCGCCCATTCGGGGTGAATAGCGCACGCGTTCACGGGCACGATACGGTGGCTATGCTCGGCGTAAAAGCCGACGATCGTATTGCCGTTTTTATCCACGCCGATCGGCATTTGTAATTTATTGCGATAGCCGTACGGGAAATCGCTCGCGATCGCAACAGGCACTTCCATAGAAATACCGCCGATCTTGCGCAGAGCCTCTTTCACCACGTTGCTCTTATGCACAAGCTGCGCTTTATAATCCAAGTGTTGCAAAGAGCAACCGCCACAACGGGTGAACACGGGGCATTTGGCGCGCACGCGCTCCTCGGCGGGCGTAAGTACTTCTTCGATCTTACCGTAGCCGATCGCGCCTTTGATTTTGAGTACCTTAAAACGTACCTTTTCGGTGGGCAAACAAGCAGGCACGAAAAAAGTTACCCCCTCGTGCCTGATAATACCCTCACCGCCCGAGCCGATTCCCTCGACCACGCCGCATATGATATCGTTTTTTTCTACCATAACTCTTTCCCTTATTTCTTGCTGATCCTTGCCACTAGCATATTCACCGCCGCACGCCATTTATACGTTAAGTAATCGTAGCCTATAAAAAACGCCGAGCCGAGCACGAGCAATATAGGCAAAATATACTGATCGACGAACGGGATCGTGGTCGTCATTGCAAACACGAACCGCCAGATAATATACATAGTCCCGTCGAACCAAAGCGCTTTGATCGCGCAGGCAAGCCAGCGGTTGATTTTGATTTTCAGTTGCAACTCGTTC
>JAZNEZ010000087.1:0-3108 GCA_045588875.1 Candidatus Scatosoma sp.
ACTTTAAGACCGGTTACGTCGTTCAAATCTCTCGAATATTCAAACGTGTCCGATTTGGACGTCATATAGCCGTCTGCAACCGCTTCCACCGTAAACACGATACCGCCCTTTTGCATATCGCAATTCGCGAAATTATAATAAACGGAAGTACCGTTATCAAACGCCACGTGTTCGTGTTTTTCGTTGCCGCAATCCACCGTGATTAAATATTTTTCCGCATTTTCAACCGCATTGAAAACAAGCACGGAAGGTTCTACTACTGTGAAGAACGAAACGTCATCTAATTGTTTATTATTATAATATGCTTTTGTCGTTTTATCGCCGAGGGTAACCTCTACGACGTATTCGCCCGCCGCTTTCTTTGCAAAATCGTAATCAAATTTTGCTTCGCCGAGCGTCTGCGTTACGTTATCACCCTCATTGGGCGCGGTGATCTTCAACGTATAGCTGTTATTCGCACCCGAAGCAGACCAAGTAACGCCCGTTTCCGTTACCGATACCAACGGAGCGTCGCTTGCCCAAACAGCGAAAAGTTTCGTGGCTTCGTTCAATACCTGCCCGTCGTATTTGCACGTCAATTTGGTCGCATCCTGCGCGTCGCTAAGCCACCAACCTGCAAACGTAGCGCCCTCTTTCTCGGGCGTGGGCAAATCGAACACTTTCCCGCTTACCGTTTTCTTCGTTTCGTAAACGTTACTTACACCATCAACCACGAACGTTACGTTATATTCCTCTTGTCCAAAGAGCACAGTTTCAAAACGTGCGTATAACGTAATATTTTCCGTGATAGGCATAGCGTCAAACGCAAAGGGCATCGTAAATTCGGCGTCCGTATACCAACCCACGAAATAATATCCCTCTTTTGTAGGATCTGCAGGCTTGGAAAGCGTTTTACCGTTCAAAACAGTCGTTTCCGCAACGGCACTTCCGCCGTTCACTTCGTATGTAACTTTATAGTTCACTTTCTTTAAGAACGTATACGTTTTTCCGTTAATCGTAACCGTCGCAACACCCTCATCAGTGAGTTTCGCGGTGTTATCCGATTTCTGTCCGTCAAAACGAAGCGTAAGGACGTCGCCTTCAAACTTGTACGTACCGAAGTCGTTCGCTTCTCCCATTAAGAGCGAGAACTTTTCGCCGCTTAACGATAACAAATATTCTTTACCGTCAACTACGCAATAATAAACGCCCGTTTCATCGTAGCCTTCTTCAGAACAGCTCGAACAACCCGAACAGCCTGAACAACCCACGGAAGCAACAGAAAACATCAGAGCACAACATAAGCTTAACAACAGCCGTTTTTTTGTTCTGTTCTTCATAAAAAATCCTCCATAGTTTTTTTTGTGATTTGATAGAATCATAGACTTTTACCTATTTTAATCAATATTTTATCATAAACGACATCTTTTGTCAATTGTTTTTTATAGAAAAACGTATGCAATTATTTAATAGACGCAATTCAAAAAACAAATCGAAAAATCGCCTTCGATTTGTTTTGTCAATGTCGATTTATCAAATTAGACGTACTTTTTTTGCAATAAATTCTATACTGTACAGGGCTCATTCTTTAATATTTGAGATAAAACGCAAAAAATACGCTCCTGCGAATCATTCGCAAGAACGTATTTTTTCATATTTTTGGAGAAATTTATAAGCCGATTATCTCTGAACGCGACCGCTCGCGTCGCCGCCTGCAAGATTTTTCACTTCCGCAACGCTCATCATGTTGTAGTCGCCCTCGATCGTGTGTTTCAAGCAGCTTGCCGCCACCGCGAACTCGATCGCCTGTTGAGGCTCATAGCCACTCACAAGAGAATAGATCAAGCCGCCGCCAAAGCTGTCGCCACCGCCTACGCGGTCAACGATATGCATAGAATATTTCTTGGAGAAATACGCCTCGCCGCCCGTGTAAAGCATACCCGACCAGTCGTTGTCGTTCGCGCTCTTGCTCTCGCGGAGGGTGATTGCAACGCCCTTGAAGTTAAATCTTTCCGTAAGCTTTTTCGCAACGGAGATATATCCGTTTCTGTCCAACTTACCGCCGTAGATATCGCTGTTGTCCGCCTCAATACCGAACACGTCTTTCGCGTCCTCTTCGTTCGCGATACAGTAGTCGATATAATGGCAAAGCTCGCCCATAACCTGACCTGCTTTTTCTTTCGTCCAAAGCTTTTTGCGGAAGTTAAGATCGCAAGAAATGGTGATGTTTCTTTCTTTCGCCGCTTTACAAGCCTCTACGCAGATTTCAGCAACCTCGTCGGAAAGTGCCGGCGTGATACCCGTGAAGTGGAACCATTCCACGCCCTCGAAAATGCTCGCCCAGTTGAAATCTTCCTTTTTCGCCATTGCAATCGCGCTGTACGCTCTGTCGTAAATGACTTTGGAAGGTCTTTGGCTCGCGCCCTTTTCGCATTAGTAAATACCCACTCTGTCGCCACCGCGCACGATTTTGCTCGTGTCTACGCCGAACTTACGAATGGAATTTACCGCCGATTGACCGATCTCGTGCGTAGGCAATTTCGTTACGAACGCCGCGTCGATACCGTAATTCGCGAGCGATACCGCTACGTTTGCCTCTGCGCCGCCGAACGTTGCCTGATACTTTTCCGCCTGTACGAAACGGAGATAATTCTCGGGTGCAAGTCGGAGCATCAATTCACCGAAAGTTACTACTTTTTTCATTGTTTTATACCTCTTTTTTATTTTTATTTTTCGTCTTGATTAAGCGATTGAAACCCTTGTCCACGAACCTCTGCCGATTCGTTGATAATGATGAACGCGTGTTCGTCAACGGATTTCACGATCTGTTTAAGCTGCGTAAGCTGCTGATTTTTTACGCAGGTCAACAGCACGTTATGGTCTTTATGCGTATACATACCCTGCCCGTCGAGCATCGTAACGCCACGGGGACTGTTTTTGAGTAGCTCAGCCGAAAGCTCCTCGCCCTTATCAGTGATAATGATACACAGCTTGGATTTTTCAAACCCGACCAAAATCATTTCGGACACTTTCGTGCTCAAAAACACGACAATCAGCGCGTGCAGCATATTCGAGGGATTTTGCGTAACGATCGAACCGACCACGACGATAATACCGTCTAAAATCCCC
>JAZNEZ010000088.1:0-2412 GCA_045588875.1 Candidatus Scatosoma sp.
CCTGCCGTGCCCGAAAGCCCCGAGGAAAAGGTGAGCACCAGCACGTCGCGATCCTTTTTCAGACTTTTCAAAATATGCTGTTTCGCCATTTCACCCGTTACTTGGTAGGTGGTGGGCATTGCGCCACTGCGGAGTTTTTCATAGAACTCCTTTTCCGTGATTTTTTCGCCGCCCTCGCCCTCGTAGTTCACGTTGTTCATCGTAAACCCGAGCTTGACGCACGCAACGCCGTTCTCTTTGAGGTAGCTTTCGGGCATATCGCAACCCGAGTCCGTAATAACGTCGAATTTTCTGTTTTCCATAATTTTAGTTCTCCCGTATGTAAATTTTTATTTTTTAGGCTATGGCACAACGAGCGGTTGATTCGCTTTCAGCATTCTGCCGTAGGAAAATGCAAGCAAAACGAGCGAAACGCGAGCGCGCGTACTTGACTTCGTACGAAAACGAGCGTTTCGCGCTGTATTGCGCAGCATTTTGTAGGCAGAAATCAACCGAACGTTGGGATATAGCCTATCACTTCAAAACGTTGAATTTTTTGATTCGCTCCGCCTCAAACGCAATCGAAACGCTGTAAACGCCGTTTTTGCACGAAAGCTCCATGCGCGGCAGACCGATAAGATCGAAGTACTCGTTGAATTTATCGGAAAAATCCTGTAATACGAGCGCTTTACACGCCTCGCTCATCACCGCTTTGTCCGCTTGAATCACGTTATTGACGCGCGCGAACTCGCTGATTGTTTTTCTCACTCTCTCACCCCCTTTACAAATTGCGTTTTAGGATACGGCGCAAATTGCCGAAAACGCCCGTATACTTTCGGGTGGGATCGTAGAGCTTACGTTTCCCCGTCATAAGATTGCTCGCCAACGTTTTGAAAGCAGGGTGCAGGTCGGCAAACGCGCCGCCGTAAATGCCGTACTCCTCGGGCAATACGCCCAGCACAGGGAGCTTTAACAGCTTTTCGATTTCCTGCGGTGAAAGACTTTCTCCCGTTAAGAGCAGATCGCCGCGCACCTTATTCGCCACGAGCGAAAGCTCGGACAAATGATAGCTTTTCAAAAGGGTGATTACCTTATCCGCGTCGCGAAGTGCGGACACGTGCGGCGTGGTTACCACGATCGCCTCTTCCGCCGACGCTACCGCGCGGTGAAAGCCCTCGTCGATACCGGCAGGGCAATCGATCATCACGAAATCGAACTGCGGCGCAAGCGCGTCGAGCACGAGTTTGAGCGATTGCGGAGATACGTAACGTTCGGGTGCGGAATGACTACTGGTCAAGATATATAAATTTCCGAAATCGGGATGGCGCACGAGCGCCTGCTTGGCGCGACATCTGCCCTCGATTACGTCCACCACGTCGTAGGTTACGAGGTTTTCCACGCCCGTTACCACGTCCACGTTGTTGAGCCCGAAATCGGCGTCGCACAAAACGACGCGTTGTCCGCGCCTTGCAAGCTGTGCGGATAAGCACGCCGCCACGGTGGTTTTGCCCACGCCACCCTTACCGCTCGTGATCACGATTTTCCTTGCCATACCCCTCGCGCTCCCTTTCTTTTTTCGCCGTTAAAAGTTCGGCTTAGAAAATCATAACACGATTATAGCAGCGAATTATGTCGTTTTCGTGGGATTTTGGTGTTTTTTGGGAAAATTTATTCTTTCGCAAAACCTTACCTTTTAGTTTTACCTTATTTTTTCGTAAAAAGCAAGCTTTTTAACCGCAAATCCCCTCTACTTTCCTATAAAAACAACTCTACCGCGAGTGGATTGTTCATTCCACTCGCGGTAGAGTTCGTTTTTCGTTATGTACATTTATCTGTTACGCTTACAAAGCTCCGCGCAAACCTCCGATATCTTCACGCCACGAGCGCTTAAAAGCACCATTGCGTGATAGAGAAGATCCACCGCCTCACATACGACGTACTCTTTCTCAGGGTTTTTTGCCGCGATCACGAGCTCCACCGCCTCTTCGCCCATTTTCTTGGCGATACGATCCACGCCCTTGGCAAACAGAAAGCTCGTATACGCGCCGTCCTCGGGATTTTTCTTATACGCCTCTAAAATACGTTGCAACCGACCGAACATTTCTCCGCCGATATCTTTATATTCGCCCTTGATCTGTTTGGAAAAGCAGGTGAACGAATCGATTTCGGGCGCGGCCTTACCGCTTTGACTTACTTTGATAAGTAGCGTTTCGCCGTCGTTGTCCGTAAACGCCGCCATTACTTTTTGGGTATTGCCGAGCGTCGCGCCGTATTTGACAGTGGCGTTTTTCTCTGCGCAATAATAATGCGCGTAACCCGTTTCGAAAGTCTTTTCAAACGCCTCGGCGTTCATTTTGGAAAGCAACAGCACTTCGCCGCTTTCGTAGTCCTGCGCGATTACGGAAATCAAACCGTTTTCACCGAACTTCAACG
>JAZNEZ010000089.1:0-2290 GCA_045588875.1 Candidatus Scatosoma sp.
AAGACGGACGCGGATATGTTACCGTTCAAGCACGGCGCGGCGGTAATGGCGATCAAGGCGAAAGTGCCCGTCGTTCCCGTAATGTTATATGAAAAACCCCGTTTTTTCCGTTGCGCGCATATCATTATCGGCGAGCCGGTATACCTCACGGAATTTTACGATAAAAAACTTACGGACGAAGAAGTTACCAAGGCAGACGATAAACTGCGAGAGATTTTGCTCAATTTGCGCGCGGAACATAAAGCGTATTTGGAAAGTAAAAAGGCGAAAAAGAAAAAATAATGGAAGTAATCGTAGCAAAGAGTGGTGGTTTTTGTAGCGGCGTGAAAAAGGCGGTGGACACCGCTTTACGGATTGAGCCCAAAAACACGTATATTTACGGTGAAATTATTCACAATCCCGACGTAGTCGCGCAAATCACGGCGCGAGGCATAAAGACGGTGGAAAAGCTTTCCGAAGTACCCGAGGGAGCAACGCTCGTCATTCGTTCGCACGGCGTGGGAAAGTCCGTTTACGAAGAATGTGCGCGGCGTAATATCAACGTGGTGGATTGTACGTGTACGTTCGTGCGCCGTACGCAGACGATCATTCGCGAGCAATACGAGTTAGGAAAGGCGATCGTCATCATAGGCGAGAAAGAGCATCCCGAGGTGATCGGCTTAAACGGCTGGTGTGAGAACGAGGCGTATATTTTTTCATCGGAAGAGAGTGATTTTGACGTTTTACCCCAAAAAGAGTGCTGTGTAGTGGCACAAACGACCTATTCAAAGGAAAAATTTGAAAAAATTATAAAAATTCTTAATAATACGAGGGGAAAAACAGTTGAAGTTTTTGAAACAATCTGCTATACTACTATAAGACGACAAAATGAAGCAAGCGAACTTGCGAAAAAATGCGACGCGGTTTTGGTGATCGGAGGCTTGAACAGCAGCAACACAAACAAGCTCTACGATACCTGCGCGAAGTATTGTGAAAACGTAATCCGTTTGTCGAAGGCTGGCGATCTAAATTATAAAACAATCAAAAGATTTGAAAAGGTAGGTATTGTTACGGGTGCAGGCACCCCTAACGCGCAAACTCAGGAGGTTCTATTAAAGATGGAAATGGAAACAGAAGCAAAAGCAACGGCAGTAGAAGAAACGATGGAAAACGTCGTTGCGAAAATGGACAGTCAACCGCGGTTCAAAAAAGGACAGTTGATTAAGGCTACGATCTCGTCGGCAGACGACACGGGTGTTGCAGTGTTGTTGCCTCTTGCAAAGAAAGAGATCATTCTCGACAAAGAGGAAGTCGATTGTGAAGTCTACAACAAAGACGAATTCAACGCTAAAACGGGCGAAGAAATCGAGCTTATGGTTGTGGCGATCAATCCCGTAAAGCTTTCTCAAAAATCGATCAAGCAGTTGAAAGAAGAAGAGGCTATGATTGCGGAAATTCAATCTGGAAAAGACTTCGAAGTAGAATGCACGGGCTTTAACAAGGGCGGTTTGACTTCTCAACTCGGTTCTTATACGGTATTCGTGCCTGCTCGCGAAATTCGCGCAGGTTACGTGAAAGAGCTCGATAAATACGTGGGCAAGAAACTTCGCCTTCGCGCGCTCGAAATCAAAACCGAAAGAAGAAAAGAGATCATTGCTTCGCAACGTGTGATTATTGAAGAAGAAAGAGCGGCGAAAGAGGCTGCAAGAGCGGCAAAAGAGGCTGCGTTCTTTGCATCTATCAACGTAGACGACGTGGTAGAGGGAAAAGTGGAAAGAATTACGGCGTTCGGTGCGTTCGTTTCCGTAAACGGTTTCGATTGCCTTGCGCACATTTCCGATCTTTCGTGGACGGGTGTTAAATCGGTGAACGACGTGCTTGAAATCGGCAAGAAATACGAATTCAAGGTGTTGAAGATCGATCAAGAAACCAAGAAAGTATCTATCGGTTATAAGCAGTTACAACCCCAGCCTTGGGAGCTTGCGGCTGAAAAATACGCCGAGGGCGACGTTATCCACGGCAAAGTGGTACGTATCGTACCTTTCGGTGCGTTCGTAGAAGTGGAAAAAGGTATCGACGGGCTCGTGCACGTTTCCCAAATTTCGCACGAATTCCTTGAAAATCCTACGACCGCGCTTACGATCGGTCAGGAAATCGACGCAAAGATTCTCAAACTCGATTGCGAAGAAAGAAAGATGACCCTTTCGATCAAAGCGCTTGAACCGAAGCCCGAAAACGTTGAAAAGAAATCCAAAGCGAAAGCAGAGGACGGCGAGGGTAAGGAAAAAACGAGAAAGAGCAAGGCGGCTAA
>JAZNEZ010000090.1:0-17743 GCA_045588875.1 Candidatus Scatosoma sp.
TTTTCGCATTACGACCGCGACGGAACACCTCTTCTTCCTCTTCTGTCAAGAGCGGCAACACCCGTTCCAAAAACGCGCTTTGTCCGCGCGCGGAAACGATCTTTGCGGCGGCGCGCTGAAAGTCGGACGCTTTCCCTGCGCCCGAACGCACCAACTTTTCCCGAACCCAGAGGGTGTACACGGCGTCGCCCAAAAAAGCGAGCACGACGGGATTGATCTGTTTTGCCTTAGTTTCCGTCATACATTATATTATAGCACACGCGCACTAAAAAGACAAGCGATTACACGCTCGTTCACGAAAGTTCGCCTGCCAAATACGCCACTACGCCTGCGGCAATACGCTCGGCAAGCTTTCTTTGCCACGTAGGGGTAACGAGTAGCGCCTCGTCGGCAGGGCTGGAAAGAAAACCGCATTCCACGATCACGGAGGGTTTTTCCGTACATTCGAGTATAAAATAATTGCCCGTCGCGGCATTTCTTGCCCTTACGCCCACCTCTTCATAAAGTTCGTTGAGTTGCGATTGCAACGCCTTAGCAAACCTTTCTCCGTTTTCCGATTCTTTTTTATAAAACACCTGCGCACCGCGTGAGGATTTGGAGGGATATAAATTTTGATGCACGGAAATCACGAGCGAGGGGTCTTCCTCTTGAATAATCTCCTTGCGTCTTTGCATATCCTTTTTTTTGAACCATTTCGTGGCTGCGCCGTAAAGTCCGGCTTCCGTTTTCCGCGTGAGCACCACTTCAAAACCCATTTCACTCAAAACCTCTTTTAAGCGCAGAGTGATTTCCAAATTGATGTCGCTTTCCTTGATTTTCGTGTTTTTTCCAACCACGCCTCCGTCCATACCGCCGTGCCCTGCGTCCAACACGATCTTCATTTTCGAATCCGCCTCCGAAAACACCGCTTGCGGCACGTTCAACGCCCGAATACACAACGCCACCGCCATAAAAAAACTCATTGTTACCGCCGCCACCGCGGCAAAAATACTCTTTTTCATACTTTTATCGTATGCCCGAGGGCAAAGAAATATACGCTCGTTCCAACCCTCGGCTATACGACAAACGTACCCTTTTAATCCCACTTTTAGTCAATTTATGACAGTAGCAGGAAGTTATACTCGTATTATGAATACGCAAATTATATCCAACTTATTAACCGTTTCCCCACTACTTGGCATTTTATGGCTGACGTTACTTTTTATCGCCTGTTTTCTCGGCGTACATATCGCACGGCTCGTGAAATTCGGCTGGCTGTATCAAAAACAGCCGCAAGAAAAGCCAAAACCGCCCGAACAGACCGAGAAAAAAGCGCCCGAGAAAGCCCCGAGCGCTGAACCCGTCTATTATATCGTGGAGCGCAAACGCAAGACCCGTCAATCGTATAGCGAGCCCAAGGAAATACGTTTCAAATGAGCGTTATTCCCCTTTCGGCGTTTCAAACGCGCCCGTTTTATCGTTGAATTTTTCCAAATTGCCCCCGTCCGTCCAAAGCCGTTCGAGGTGATAGAAAAGTCGCGTTTCGTCGTTGAAGATATGCACGATCACGTCGCCGTAATCGATCACCGCCCAACGCCCGTCGCGAACGCCCTCCGTGCGCGTAGGAATCAGTCCGTATTCCTTTTCGACGAACTCTTCCACCCGTTCGCCCATCGCGCGGATCTGCGGCGCGTTTGAACCGCTCGCGATAATGAAATAATCGCAAATATCCGTCTTTTCACGCACGTACAGGGAAACGATATCCTTTCCGAGCTTGTCGGCAAGCGCCTTGCAAACCAAAAGCGCCAACTCTTTACTACTCACGTTTTTCGACATATAAAAACCTCCGTTATCCGTTATTTTCTTTATTTTCGTAATATTTCAAAGCCGCGAGGGTAAGCGGATATACGCTCGCGCCCTTTTTTTGCAAATACTCTACCGTTCCTTTCAAGGCAAGGCGTAAACATTTATCGAGCGCGCCCTCGCCTTTTTTATTTTCCCAGAACGCCGCGCGAATTTCGTCCACGCCCTCGTAAACGCGTTCCTCTTCTACCATATCGGCAAGGAAAATGAGCTTTTCCAGCTCGGACATATTCTCCCGTCCGCTCGTGTGATAGCGCACGGCATTCAAAATATCCTCGTCCGTGATCCCAAACTCCCGTTCCGCCAAGATCGCGCCCTCGAATTGATGGCGCACGCTTTCTGGCACTTCCCCCCATTCGTTAGGCAACGAAAACGTTCCTTTCGGTAAATTTTTCGCGCAATCGTGAAAAAGCGCCGCCGCAATCGCCTTTCTCTCGGGTATTTTGAGGTCCACCGCACGCTTTGCCGCTACCTCCGCTACACGCAAGCTGTGCGCTTTTCGGCTTTCCTTTTCCAAGGCAAGCGCCTCTTTCGCACGCGGAATTTCGTATAATTTCTTCTCGCGGATATACCGTTCTACCTTTTCGCCAACGTATTCCCCGATCGGCTCGCCTGCCGCGGCAAGCACCCGTATTTTGGTGGAAGAAACGTCCGCGCCGTTGTAACGCACCACGGCAAAATCACGACCAAAACGTTCCAAAAACGCCGTTCGTTCCCGTTCCAACCAACCCTCTTTCTCGTTCCTCGCGCAGACCGCAAGCATAACGTTTGAGAGAATATTTTCGGGATTTTTCCAAGTGGGGAAATCGCGCAACATATCCGTACCCACGAGCCAAAACAGCTCCGCGTCAGGGAAAAGCCCCCTAAAATGCCGACAGGTGAGATAGGTATAACTCACGCCACCGCGCGCAATCTCAAAATCGCACACCTCCGCTTTTTCGACGTCCGCAAACGCAAGACGACACATTTCCAAACGGTCAGCGTTGGGAGATAACCTTTTATTCGGCTTATGCGGTGGCGCAAAGGCAGGCATAATCAACAGCCTGTCCAAAGCCAGACTGTCTATCGTCGCTTTTGCCACGCGGATATGTTCGATATGCACGGGATCAAACGATCCGCCGAAAATCCCTATCCTCATACTACCATTATACTATATATTTTCATTTTTTTCAAGTTTAGAAAGGCAAAAATCCGTCAAAAATCAAAATATGAAAAAATCAGCTTACCTTTCGGATATCCTTTTTACCTTTTTCCTCACGGGACTTTTCACCCTCTGCGTGTTCCGACACCTAAAAACACCGCTTATTCTCGCTTTCGTGCTTGCCACGGTGTGCGGACTTCTCGCCGCGTGCTCGTGCGCAGCGTTTCTCAAAAGCAAACGCAAAACCTTTCTTTTGAAACGTTCGGACGAGGCTTTGCGCGAAAAGCTTTTTCTCCACCTGCCCTTGATTAGCGACGAGGAAAAAACCAAGCTTTTTGAAACCGCCCTTGCCACACCGCAAAACACGGAAGTCAAACGCCAAGGCAAGCTCCGTTTACAAACGGAAGAGGCGAACTATTTCCTCTTGTTCCGTTTCGCGCCCGTTACCGCCGACGAAATCGCGCGTTTATCGCGCTGGAAAACCTCCAAACCCAAAATCGTGCTTTGTCAGCGCATAGAAGAAACCGCCAAAGGGCTTTGCACAAAACTGCATATGGACGTGAAAACGGGCGATTGGGTGTTTGACCTACTCAAATCGCAAGACGCACTCCCCAAGCAGTTTCTCGGCGACGATCTCCCCGAAAACAAACGCAAACGCGTTTTTCGGCTTTGCTTTGCCAAAACCAACGCGCGTCGTTTTTTCGTGAGCGCTGCGCTTATCCTCTTAACGTCGCTGATTACGCCCTTTCCTTATTATTATCTTGTTTTCGGCGGTATTTTACTCCTCGTCGCGCTTTTTATCCGCATTTTCGGTTATTCCCGTTAAATACAAAAACGCTTTACCCAAATACGCAATCAAATCAGTCGCCACGAGGGAATATTCCCCGATATCTTTCACGGCGATTTCGGCGGTCTTTCCAACGAGATACGCGCCCAGCCTCGCCCCGTCAAAACCCGAAAGCCCCGTCGCACAAAGCCCTGCGATCACGCCCGAAAGCACGTCGCCCGTGCCTGCCTTGGCTTGTCCCGAATTGCCCGTTTCATTCAGCGTAGTTTCCTTTTCGTTTGCAATCACCGATACGGCGCTTTTCAACAAAACGGTAATTTTATGCCTTTTCGCGAACGTACTCGCGTCGTCGCCCGTTAAGCGCGCAAACTCTTTGATATGCGGCGTGATCACCACGTCGCACTTTTTCCGCGCAAAAATTTCCGTCAGCTCGCCACCGCAAAACGTCGCCAACGAATTGAGCCCGTCGGCATCTAAGATCAATTTTCCCTCGTAATGTCCGATCAGCCACACCGCACACCGCGCCACGTCCTCCGAAACGCCCATACCCATACCGTACGCAATCGAATCGTAGCCAAGCAACCCCTCCCACGTTTCTCTTTCAAACGCAAACGGTTTTAATAACGCCTCGGGCGCTTTTAATATATAATACGGCAAAATGTTTTCGGACACGAATAAGGTCGTATACCCCACGCCCGTGCGCAGACACGCCGCCATCGCAAGATACGCCGCACCCGTATATTCCTTGCTCCCTGCGACGATCGCCACTTTGCCGTAACAGCCCTTGTGCGAATCGCGCTTACGTTTGGGGAGTAACGTCGACATTTCCAAAGCACGTTGTTGTTCTTCCATACCTTTCACCTCACACGCAAAGAAATTTCCGCGGCGGCAAACCTGCGCTTTTCACCACCTACGCTCGCCCAAAGACCGCCCTTTTCGTCCACCGAAAGCAGGACTGCTTTTATCTTGTTTTCGCCCACGATTAGCTCAACTTCCTCGCCCAACCAACCCAAGTGGCGCGCGTATTTTTTCGCAATATTTTCTTGGCTTAAAAAGGAAACGAGGACTTTTTCCACCTCTTCCACCGTAAACCGTTTTCCCGACTGCTCAAAAATCGTGGTGGCGATTTCAGTCAATTCCTCGGGCAACTCGTTATATACGTTCAGCCCTATCCCGACCACCGACGAGGCGATTTGATTCCCTGAAAAGGCGTTTTCAATGAGTATACCGCATATCTTTTTCCCGTTCACGAAAACGTCGTTGGGCCATTTGATTTTCGGTTGCAACCCAAACGCAACGAGCGTTTCACACACCGCCGCCGCCGCGCTTTGCATAATCAAAAACGCGTCTGCGGAGGGAAAATTTTGATAAAAAGTGAGCGTAGAAAGATATAAACCGCCCTCACGCGAAGAAAAGCTCCTGCCTTTCGTGCCCTTTCCGCCCGTTTGCCGTTTTGCAACCACGAGCAAATCCTCACCCAAACCCCGACGCGCTTTCACGTACTCGTTCGTGGACTCTATTTCTTCTAAAAAAATACGTTTCATTGCATACCTGCCCTATTCATCCGTATCGCCAAGCGCGGAAAGCGCCCCCCTCGCCACCTCGTAATCAAAGCCCTTGCCCATTAAATATCGATAGGCTTTTGCAAGCGTTTCTCTATCGCAAGGCTTGCCTCGCATATACTTTTCGAGCATACGCCTCGCCGCCTCTTCCTGCGTTTCGCCGTTCAATTCTTCGAGTGCTTCCTCTATATCCTCGTCCGAAACGCCTTTGGCTTTGAGCTCCATTCTAATCAACCTGCCCCCCTTTTTCGAAGAGGCAAAACCCACGTAATCCTTGGCGTATTCGCTATCGTCCAAAAACCCGTAATCGTACATTTTACCGATCACGTAATCGCACACCGCGCCCAAATACCCTTTACCGGCGAGGTAATCGCGGACCTGTCTTTCCGTTTTCTTAACGGCGGAAATAAAATAGAGTGCCTTGTCCAGCGCGGTGTTCTTTTCGCTTTCGAGCTGTATTTCGGATAACTGCTCTGCCGAAACGACCTGTCCCACCTTCAAACGGTTTTTCACTACCGTTTCCAAGGTCATACCGCAATAAAACCGCCCGTCTATATAAATATTACACCGCCGCTTATCTTTCACTTGTGGCGTGATCGCCGTGATTTCATTCAAATGCTTTCCCTCCGCTTATTTTTAATTGTACCATTTCCACCAAGAAATGTCAATCGCTTTCTAAAGCTTGTCAAGTTTTTCGAGGGTATACGTTAAAAAAGTCATAAATGCGCTTAAAAGGCTCGTACAATAATAGTATGAAAAACGAAATGCGCACCGTACATAACGCACGCTCCTCTCAAAACCAAGTCGGCTCACGCGTCGTAACCACAGCCACGATCGTAACGGGGCTGTCTATTGCCGAACGCGCGCTCGGCTTTTTATACCGTATCGTTCTTTCCCGTCTGATCGGCGCGGAGGGGCTGGGCTTATACCAAGTCGCCCTTTCCATCTTTTCTGTGTTTATCACGCTGGGTACGGGCGGTATTCCGATCACCGTTTCGAGGCTGATCACCAAAAGCAAAGCGGAAAACAACGCAAAAGGCGTGAGCGGCGCGTTTACGGCAGGCGCAACGCTTTCTCTTGCGCTCACTCTGCCCGTGTGTATTCTCCTCGGCGTGTTCGGCGAGAACTTCACCTTTTTATTCTCCGACGAGCGCTGTCTGCCCGTATTCCAAATCCTACTCGGCGGACTCGTCTTCTCCGCGCTCTACGCAGTCGTTCGCGGTAGCTTTTGGGGGCATAAGGAATTTCTAACCCCATCCGTTTTAGAGATCGCCGAAGAATCGGTGATGGTGATTGCCGGCGTACTTCTTTTGCAAAGCGTACCCGATCCCTTGTCAGGCGCGAAAAAGGCGGCGTGGGCGGTCGTCATCTCCTATCTTTTCTCTTTCACCGCCTCCACCGTTTGTTTTCTGCTCCGCGGTGGCAGAATATCCTCGCCCAAAAACGAGCTCAAACCGCTCGTGAACGCAACCCTGCCTATCACTTCCGTACGCGTAAGCGGTACGCTCGTAAACTCCGCCGTTGCGGTTTTGTTCCCTGCTATGCTCGTCCGCGCAGGCACGACGAATACAGAGGCGCTCTCTCTTTTCGGCGTAGTGTCGGGTATGGCGATTCCCATTTTAATGATTCCCTCAACGGTGATCGGCTCGCTTTCTCTCGTGCTCGTGCCCGAGCTTGCGGAAGATTACTATCGCAAAAACAACGAACGACTATATAAAAATATCGAACGCGGACTGCTCATTTCCGTGCTTGTATCCTGTTTCCTGTTGCCCTTTTTCTACGCTCTCGGCGAAGATCTGGGCAGGATCGCGTATTCCAACGCCCTTGCAGGTGAAATGATTATGAAAAGCTCGCCGATTTTGCTCCCTATGAGCCTTTCTATGATCACGACGGGTATCCTCAACTCCCTCGGTTTTGAAAAGCAGACCTTTATCTACTATTTCGTCGGCGCGGCGGCAATGCTCCTTTGTATTTTTATCCTGCCCCCCGTTTGCGGCGTTTACGCTTATATAATCGGTATGGCGGCAAACTTTACACTCAACTCGATCTGTAATTTCAGCCTACTTTTTCAAAAATGTCGGGGCTTTTACCGCACGCACGGCAAATCGGTCGTATCCGTTTTCGCGCGTTGCGTGATCGCTCTGCTTCCCTTGTCCCTACTCGGCAAATTACTTTCCTCTCTTTTCAAGCGTTTTTTGGGCGAGCTTTGGGCGGTGTTTGCAAGCGGCTTTGCGTTATTGATTTTGACCGCTCTTTTGTGGTTTGTCTTGAATATCTTTTCCCCGAAAATCTTAAAAGCCCTCTTTCACAAACGCCAAGCCGACGAGGAAAAGTGAATTTTTAAGAATTTAATAAAGTTTTCCCATTCCACCCCTTGACATTTCGGGCAATTTCAAGTAAAATAATAATGTAAACAAATTTCATTAAAGGAGATTATTTATGGGATACAAAACCAAAGAATGGCGCAATTCTATGCGCGTAACGCTGGACTATAACAATATGACGGACAAGTTCCTCGGCGCGCAGGGCTTTACGAAGAAAAAGCTCACCTCTTATCAATCGAAAGCGGCGGCGGCGTGGCGATACGTGAAAGAAAACCGCGGCAAGGACGAGCTTTATATGGGTTGGACGGAACTGCCCTATAACCAAACGGAAATCGTTGCCAATATCTTGGAAACGGCGAAAGCGGTGCGCAAAAAATTCGATTATTTCGTAGTACTCGGAATCGGCGGTAGCGCACTTGGTCCGATTATGGCGTTCAACGCCCTTTGCCACTTGCACTATAACGACCTGCCCAAACGCAAGAGAAGAGGTCCGAAATTCTACGTGGAGGATAACGTAGATCCCGTGAGAATGCGCGATTTGCTCGACGTGATCGATCCTGCAAAAACCTGCTTTAACGTAGTTTCCAAATCAGGCGCGACGAGCGAAACGATGACGCAGTATCTTATCATTCTCAACCTTTTGAAAAAGGCGGGCGTGGACGTGAAAGAGAACGTCATTTTCACCACCGACGCAAACAAGGGCAACCTCAAAAAGATTTCCGACGAATGCGGTGGTATTAAAAGCTACGTCCTCCCCGACGGCGTGGGCGGTAGATTTTCACAGCTTTGCCCCGTTGGGCTTTTGCCTGCGGCGGTGCTCGGTATCGATATCAAAGGCTTGCTTGCAGGCGCGGCGTATATGGATCATATCTGCAAGCAACCGTCTATGCGCAAAAACCCTGCGCTTATGAGCGCGGTGTTGCAGATTGCGGCGATGGAAGAGGGCAAGAACGTAGGCGTTATGATGCCCTATTCGGATAATTTGAAATTCCTCGCGGACTGGTATTGTCAGCTTTGGGCGGAATCGCTGGGCAAAAACGAAACGCTCGACGGCAAGCCCTGCAACGTAGGACAAACGCCCGTGAAATCGCTCGGCGTTACCGACCAACACTCGCAGGTACAGCTCTACACCGAAGGCCCGTTCGATAAAGTAGTAACTTTCCTTTCGCTGAAAAAATACGCTTGCGAAATGCCCATTCCGCACGGCTGTGAGAACGTTCCCGACGTAGCGTTCCTCGGCGGACACACGATGGAAGAGCTCATTCAAGCGGAGAACGCGGCGACGGCGTACGCGCTGACGAAAGCAGGCAGAATGAATTATACGCTTTGGATTCCCGAGCTCAACGCGTTCACGCTCGGACAGCTTTTGTTCCTGTTCGAATTGCAAACGGCGTATGCAGGCGCGATGCTGAACATCAACACGTTCAATCAACCAGGGGTAGAAGAGGGCAAAAAAGCCACGTTCGCACTGCTTGGTAAATCGGGCTACGCAGAAAAGAAAAAGGAGCTCGACTCCCTGCCCGAAAAAGACGTTAACTGTATCATTTAATTTGTTTCAACGCATACCTGCCGCCCTCAAACGAGGGCGGCAGGCTTTTTTTTCGTACTTTTAGTATAAAGAGAAAAACAAGTGGCTATAATCAACCTGCAACAGAAAAACGGGAACGGAATATGCCCCTCTATACATATAATGCAGTAAGGGAGTTGTTCTGTTTTCAAAAGAGGTATGTGATGATGAACGTAAAACGCGGTGAACTGTATTATGCGGACTTATCCCCCGTGGTAGGTAGCGAGCAGGGTGGCATACGCCCCGTCCTCGTCGTACAGAACGACGTCGGCAATAAATACTCCCCCACGATTATCGCCGCGGCGGTAACGAGCAAGATCAACAAAGCCAAACTCCCCACGCATATCGAGCTCCCCTCTGCTTACGGGCTGGTGAAAGACAGCGTGATCCTGCTCGAACAGATACGAACGCTGGATAAACGCCGCTTAAAGGAGCGTATCGGCGAGCTCCCCCCTGCCACGATGAACCGCGTCAACCGCGCAATTTTGATCAGCCTCGGTTTCCCCGTGAATAACTGAAAAAAGACGAGCTTTTCGCTCGTCTTTCTTTTTACATTGTTCGCGCTCTCACGCATCTTCCAAAAAGTAATCGTATAAAGGCGCGTAAAGCTCGCCCAAATAAGCCACCGCCACCTTATCCGCCTTAAACGCCTCAAACCGCTCCGCACCGTCCGTGTAAGTCATTTCGTAATACTGTTTGACGATCGCAAACCGTTCCTCGATAGAAAGCGCGTAATCGACGGTATACCCCACGCCCGACGACTCCGCCTTTGCCGAGAAGCGCAGATAAAAAAGCAGCGATTCGCGTAAATTTTCCACTTCGGTATCGTGCTCTGCCTGTAATTTCGCGCAGTAGAGCTCCCAAACATTAGAAAGAAAGATTCCGTTGTCGATCAAACGGTGCTTTTCCGCAAGCTTTTTTTCTTCCAAAGCAGAATCGAGCTTGTTCTTTTTGAGTTGCGCCGATTTCACCTCTAAAAGCTGTTCTTCGGTAAGCGCCGCGTATTGCGCGTCGGTATAGGAAATAATATCGATAATCAAATGCGTTCACCTCCTTTATTCTACGCCTTTGGGCACGGAAAATTCCACTTCCATACCACGCACCGAAGAGCCGTTAAAAAGCTGAAAATGAAAACGGAACCATTTGCCTCGCATACGCACCTTCCACGGCGTTCTCGCATACGAATTTACGAAATAGTAAGTAGTCTTTTTCTTTTCCGTTTCCACGGTTAAAATCACCGCGCCGTCGATCAACAAGCGCATTGTTTCCAGCGTTTTGTTATCCCCCACGCCAAAAGTCGCGCCGTCCACTTCGAACTCGGCGGTAACACCGCTAGGAAACGTTCCGTCCGCGCGATAGCAGACAACTTTATTCCCTTTTTGGCAAACCGCCTCACCGCCCACCGCGGATAAGCCCTCCGCCGCGTAAATATAGTGTCCCTTTTCGCTCGCCACGTCCACCGCCACGCCGCAAAATTTGTCCGCGGTATCGGTAAAGGTTAAGTAGTATTTCTCCTCGGCAACGCCGTGATTGCACACCTGCCCCTCGCGTTTGGGATTTAGCGTGAGATTTTCGCACACGCGTTCCACCCCTTTTTCACACAAAAGATACAGTCCGTCGCTCGCAAGGAAAAACGCCTTTTCACCGCAAACGCCGACGGAATCCCCAAAGATTTTTCCACCGCAATACGCAATTTCTTCCACTTCAAATTCTCTTGCACTCCCTGCAACGGAGAGCCGCGCCAACGCGTGTTCGTAAAAGATATAAACGTTCCCGTTGAACGCGGTAAGTCCTACGATCTCCCCTGCGTCATCTGGCAACACGAGCTTACCACCGCCGTGGATATCCGAGCCAAAACCGCCCCTATCAAACGGCGCGGAATACCCCACCGTTTGCGGTGCTTTGGCGTAGAACACGCGCCCGTCCACAACGCAAGCGATAGGCAAAACCGCCTCGGAAAGTACTTTCACCACTCCCGTTTCCGCCGTATACGTATATATCCCCGCGCCGCCGCATAACGTGAGATAAGATTTCCCGTCCGCGTCGCACGCCACCGCCGTTTTCATTTCCACGCCGAACGAATGAACGAGGGAAAACGAGCTCGCACCCTCGTCGTATAAATATAATTTTCCGTCCGTCGTTACGCAGCCGAATTTTTCCGTGGATTCGCCCGTCGGGAGTAGAAAAAATTCACGAACGCCCGAAAGCGCGCCGAGCGATACTTCCGCGCCGCTTGCCAGCTTAAACGCCGACAGCCCTGCGGCGGCGCGCAAAACGCCGTCCGTACAATCGCAGTTGGAAACGCGCGAGCCGACGAGCACTCCTGCGCCATCACGCACCGATTCGTCTTTCGTGTCGTTCGCCTGCCCAATCGCAAACGCACGATACTTCACCACCGAACGCTTGTATTTCACGCGCGTAGGTTTATTTCGTATCATCACGCCCACCTCCGCGAACGGATTCTGCGACAGGGGCTCACCCGATACGCCGCGGTAATGGCGTCCTTGTATTTTTTCTCCCAGATCGCGGCGTCCTCAAACATACCGCTCGCCAAAGAATACTCGGCGGCGATCCCGTACGCAAACAACCGCAAAGACACGTTGGCAGGAAAATCGCTTTCGCCGTCCACCGTCTTTTCCTTGGGCGTGTAGGTATAGCGAATAACCACCTTTCCCCCTTGCGTTTTGAGATACTTGGGAAACAGCTTAAACGGCGCGTCGTTCCCCGATTCGTCTACAACGTGTATCACGCGCACGACGGGCTTGGAAAAAACAGAAAAGTAGATCGCACCCGTAGCCGAATATATTTCCTCTTCGGCGTAAAGGGGCAGATAATCGATCGCGAGTTCGTTTTCCACGAGATTAAAACAGCGCAATAGTGCGTTCACCTCGGTGATCCCGTCGGGGTAGTCGCCTGCAAAATACGCCTCCACCTGATCGGCAATACCCAGCTCCACGGCGGCAGCCTTCAAAATTTCTTTTACCGTCATAAATAACCTCCTTTGATAAATCGTACCCGTGTAGCGTTCAACGCATACACGGGTACTTCGTTTTACTCAATCACCGTCAAACGGTCGCAAAACCGTTTACGCCTCGGTGATACCCGTAAGCATACCCTGCCCGTTGGGTTTTTCGCACATAAGCTCGGCGTATTTCACGAGCGTAGCCGTGTAGACGGGCTTCCCAGGGACTTGTTTCAAAATCTTGCCGTCCTCGCCTTCGAGCCACTTCCAATCGCAGAGCTGATGAATTTTGAAATCGTCGGTGTTGAGCAGATACATCGTGCCCTCGGGGCAGAAACGATCCGCGACCACGGGAATACCGTTAAAGCCCACCGCCTTAAAACCACCTGCGAATTCGATAGAGGGAAGAACGGTGGTAAACGTTCTGAAATACTCGGCAAGCGCGCGTTTCACGCCCCACGAGCAAACGATAAAGTTGACCTTGCTCCCCGAATTTTCCTCAATGGTATCGATCGCCGTTTGAATAACGTTTTCACTGATAGCTCCCACCGATTCTTTCACGTACGGTTTCATCATCGGCGACGTCGCGCGGTCTACGCCGTAGAGCTCGCCCTCTCCGAACAATGCGCCAAGACCGGTAATTTCGTAGCCTTTGGAGTCGTGCAGATATACGCCTGCGCCGAGGGGCATTGCGACGGAAAGATCCGCTCCGTCCACGACGATAATTTTGTTCGCGCGATCCACCGACAACACCTTTCTGCCGGACGCAGAGGCAATGATTGCGTCGCTCAAACTCGTGAAGTCGAGGATCATACCCTCCACGATACCTTTCACGCTCGTAAGGGTGATATCGTTGTTTTCGCCGATATCGTCCACTTCGGCAAGCTTGCCCGTACCGTCGCCGTAGAGCATACGCCCGAAGTTAAAGGACGCGCTTTTAATGAGCGTTTGCATTTCGTCGTTGAGTAAATTGACGAACGCCCCCTCGTTGTTGGCAGAGGCACGGAGCGCCTTGTCGGAAATTTCGATCGTACCATAAAGATTTTTCAAGGTAGACGTAAAGCACACTCTGTCGCTTTGCGAGGACGTAGGCAGATTGCCCGTTTCACTACCGGCAGAAATACCGCCGTTCACGCCGTATTTCACGAGCTTTTTCACGTCCTTACCCACGACGTCCGCGGTCGAGCGTTGAATTTGCGCGAGTAAAGGGTTGGCTTTGAGATCGAGCGCCTCGGTAACGGCGTCGAGATAAAAGGATTTCAATGCGTTGTCCGCAGTTTCAATAGTAATCATAAATATAAATTCTCCTGTTTTTTATTTTTTACGCTTGCGCGCCACCGTTCTTAAAGAACCGAAGCGCCATACTGCCAGCCTCGCCAATGGAACGGGGCTTTAAGGGCGGCGCAGTAAGCGCGCCAACGCCGCCTTTCATAAGCGGTGCGCCCGATTTACCGAGGGAAGATAAGTATTCCCCGATAATCTTCAAACGCACCTTTTCGTCGCGAATAGCAAGCTCGTAAAGTTCGTCGCCACCAAGCGCAACGGACGGGATCACGTCGCTTTGCGACGTACCTTTCGACCCGCTTTCCGCCACGTTGGGCGCATCTACCGTTTGCTGAATACTTTCCACGGGTTTTTCGCTTTCAGGCTCGGCGCACGCGTTCGCCGTTTCGAGCTCGGAAACGAAATCGTCGAATTTCCTTTCCTCCGCCCTTCTCAAAACGGCGTTTTCCCTGCGTTTTTCCACGCCCGTTTTTGCGCCGTCTTTTATTGCCCGTTGCTCGTTTGCATACGAAAAATTTTCCGCTTCGCGTTCCAGCTCTTTGAGTCGCTGACTTCTCCTCGTAAACTCCGATTGTAGCGACTCATACGCCCTTGCAAGGGCGTCTACGCTCTTAAACTTACCCAACACCGCCGAGCCTACCTTTTCCTTTGCCTCCGCAACCTGCTCCGTTTGAGTATTTTCCTCGTAAACGTTCTCCTTTTCTTCCATAATTTTTATCCTCCTTTATTCTTCTATCGCCCTTTTATGCGCGGCGATATGCGCCAAAAACCGTGCTTTCACTTCCTCGCGGTTTCTGCATTTCTTGAACTCCGCGGAAAGTAAAAACCGCGTATGCTCGGTGATGTGCAAGGAATGTTCGTCGTAATCGTCCACCTGCGCCGCGCCCACTTTCAGTTCCAAATTTTCCTCGCCAGCCTTGGCGATATGTAGCGCGGAAATATCCCTTGCGTTTTCAAAGCTACCAAATCCAAACGCTTCCAAAACACGGTTTTTATTCTCCACGGAAAGCTTTCCCTCCCCGTCTGTCAAAATACCCGCCTCGTACAGTTTAAGAATGGTAGACCGCTTTTCTTCGGGTGAAACGCCGTCCTGCGCCTCAAACTGTACGTCGCTCACCGCAAGATCGGCGGCGTTGAAATAATAGACCTGCGTTTTCTTGTTCTCGCCCGTAAACGTCATCAGCCTTGCACTGCCTGCAAACTGCCTGTATAACCGCAAAACCTGCTTGCCTGCCTCTTTCATTGCGCGCTCCACGCTCGCGAGGGTAGCCGAGAGCCTGCTTTCGTCTTGGGAGAGTAGTAATTGCAAGCCCGACGCACTCGTTACGCGTGTAGGCGTAGAATTTTGCGAAAGCTCGCTCACGCCGCTGATCAAGGCAAATTCCTTTTCCAACCATTCCTCTTCGGCGGCAAACTCGCTGGGTATATTGCCACAGTCAAGCATTTCCGGCGCTTTACCGCCCTGCCGATACACGAGCACTTTCCCAGGGAGCAAGCCCTCTTCAGACAATTCGTCGGTGTCCACCGAGCCGTCCTCCACGGTGAGCACGCCCATTGATAAGCGGTTCAAAAACTCGTGCTTACGGTTTCTCACGGCGTTGTACGCTCTTTGCACGGGGATCATACGGTCGATCACGCTCGCCCCGAAAAACGCCGCGGGTAAGCGTATACAATCCTGTTTCACGAACGGAAACGCACGTTCTCCGCGTTCAGCATTTTTATAGGGCAACGCCCCCTCGAAAAGTAACTTTCCGCCTGCTACGATCTCCACCTTTCCGTCGGGGAACGCCGCCGACGGACGGGTGTAGCGTTCGATCAAAACCACGCCGTTTTGCTTGGGCGCAACGTGCATTCCTACGCTTGCAAGGGGATTTTTCGCCGCAGAGGGCTCGGAATACCCCATCACAGTCAGCTCGGACATATCGCTCCCTGCAACCTCCACGCCGAACCGCTCGTAAATTTCGTCCACGGAAACGACCTTTGCGTGGATCAAGCTTGCGACCTCTTCCAAGCTCTCCGCGTTCATACGATCGGGAAAGATTTCAAACGGCGAAACGACGCTCATTTGCACTTCACCCTCGTACACGGGTACGCCGTTTTCCGTTTCCGCCACCTGTCTACCGCCGTTCTCGTCCCATACGATCTTGTAAAAGCCGCTACCGCAAACCTCCGCCCAAGTGGTAACGCGCGAAACGATATCGAAAAATCCGATACGCTCCTCCGCATAGCGGAGCACCCCCGTAGCAAGCTTTGCCGCTTTGAGATCGCCGTCCTCGTCGGAAAAGGCGCGAACGCATAACTTCGGACGTAACTTTTCCAGCTTGGCAAGCCTCGATTCCACCGTCGGCGCGATATGATTGAACACCCGTCGCGACTGCCAGTAAAACTGCTTGTCCTCTTCTGCCAAGCCCCCGAACGGCGACACGTCGCAGTATTGATTACCGCTGTAAAAATTCATATTCAACAGCCAACCGCTCTCCACCGCGCGCCGCTCTTCACGTCGCCTTTCGAAATCGGCGGTAATTTCCGCCACGAGCTTTTGCTCACGCCTGCGCTTTGCCTCCTCTAACTCTTCTTGTTTTTGCATATATTAAACCTCCTTTTTATTTCTTACCACTCTTTTTCTGGGCTTGGGACGCGGCTTTTTCTGCTCCGCTTTTTCCAACGCGGAAAGCAACCGCTTTTTTTCTTCTTCGAGCTGTTCGTCGCTCATTTTTTCCAACCCCACCGCACCGCCGTTTTCTCCGAGCAATATTTGCACGGCTTTGAGATCGGGCGGCACGTCCTTTTTCGTACGCTTGCGTTTGGTGAGCTTTAATTCCCCGTCCACCTCCGCAAACTCCTCGGTTACCTCCGCAACCTGATACCCAAGCGCCACTTTCAACAGCGCCTGCGATAGTTTTTCTCCGTTCTTATCCGTCATAAAACCTCCCTTTTTTTCGATGCCTTAAAAGCGCCTCTTTGTCCTTTTGAATCACGCTTTTTTCCGCTTTCGCAGGTAACTTTTTCGGCCTTGTCATTAAGTAGTAGCGCATTTCGTCTAGGGCGTGATCGTCCACCTTTCTCGGTGCGTCGCCACTGCCCCAATAATACCCTTTCAGCTCCTCGATCAACCGCACACAGTTGTTAAAAATATAAATATTCGGCAACCCGTTTTTGGTATTTAGGTAACTTTTCACCCTCGCAATCCCCGAAAACAAATCCTTGTCCACGTCGGGATTGACGAGAATACCGCGCTCGTAAAAGAGTTCGGCAACGCTCTTCACGCTCGCCAAAGTCCTCTGCTTTGCCGCGCTGTCAATGAGCGCGGAAACCCGACCTCGCCCGTCCGTTTTCCAACCCAACCGCAAGGAAATTTCCCGTATTCTTTCCGCGTGATAATCCACGTCCCTGCCTGCCTCAAAATGCTCAGCAATCACGTACACGTTGTCGTCGAAATCCACGGCGTACCAATGCGCGGATAAGGGATTGTTCAGCCCGGGGTCAATGGAGATGGTATCCTGCCATTCCTTGGGCACGGAGAACGGCTCGATCACGTGCACGCGCTCGTCAAACTCGGGATAGACGAGCCCCTCCGCGGCGGCAAATTTCCCAAACCGCCGCGCCTGCAAAGTAGTTTCGTCCAAACAACTTTCAAGCGCCGCAATTTCCCCCTCGTCAAGATAGGGATTGTCGCTCCATTCCATAAACTCGTACCAAACCTCGGGATCGCCTCTGCGGTTGAGAAAGATATCGTTGTAAACGAAAGTCAAGCCTTTGAGCGGCGTCATCGTCCCGAATAAGTCGCCCTTTCGATCGAGCACGCGCATACGGCACTCCTCGTAAATATCCTTAGGCGGTTCTTCGTCGAACCAGACGAAATCGAGGGAAGTACCCTGAAACTTTTCCCTGCCCTGATCGCAACTTTTGAACCCGATCACGGACGCGCCGCCGAACACGTTTTTAATACGGATAAAATCAATCACGCCGTCCTCGGGGGAATCCTTTCTGCCGCTCGTCATCACGATATCCTCAATCCAATCCCGACGAAGATAGTGCAAAATTTTCTTTTGCGCCACGTCACGCTGCACTTGCGTCGAGAGGGACACCACCCACCCGTCCACCGCCCTTTCGTTCGTACGAAAGGGATGCACCCCACGCGCCAGATACACGCACTCAACAGCGCCGCACTCCGTCTTTCCCGAGCGATTTCCCCCAAACACCCAACGGTTTCGCTTTCTGCATTTATGAAACGCCACTTGTTTTTCGTGTATCTTTTCCCCCGTGTTGTACCC
>JAZNEZ010000091.1:0-3729 GCA_045588875.1 Candidatus Scatosoma sp.
CTTGGTGCACCGTTTGGACCGTCCCACGGGCGGCGTGATGGTGTATGCAAAAACGAGCAAGGCGGCGGCGCGGCTCACGGCAGGCTTGCAGACGGGTGATTTTGAGAAAAAATATCTCACCGTACTTTGCGGTACGCCTGATTCCGAGCGTAGCACGCTTTGCAATTATTTGCGTAAAAACACCGTGAATAATATGGTGTATATCTGTACGCCGAGCGAGGAGGGCGCGAAATACGCCGAGCTCGATTATAAAGTGGTGGAAAGCAAGGGTAAGTACGCGTTGGTGGAAGTTCGTTTGCATACGGGCAGAACGCACCAGATCCGCGTGCAGATGGCAGGTATTTCCCACCCCGTGTTCGGGGATATGCGCTACGGCGGTGCGCAGGCGCAAAAGGGCAAGTTGGCGCTTTGGGCTTACTCGCTGTCCTTTTCCCACCCCGTTACCAAAGAACGGCTGAAATTTATCGCGTATCCACCCGAAGAGGAGACGCCTTGGAAAGCGTTCGAGCTGGATAAAGCGGTGGAAATCAAATAAAAATTTCGTTAAAATTGCGAATATTTCACAAAAACAGCGAAAATAGCGTAAAATGCGATTGACAAAAGTCGCGTTTGGGTGTAAAATAGATAAGTACGATAATGTATAAAAGCGAAAGTCTACAAAATTGAGAGGCACGTTTTAATGAAAAAGAAGAAAATTACGGCATTAACACTCGCGCTTGCGTCCGCAGTCGTTTCAACGGCTTTGGGTGGGGCGCTTTTAACCAACGTTGCGGCGGGTGACGAAACCACGGCTGAAACGTACTCGCTTACCGACGTATTCTCGGGAACGAGCGCGGAGATCGGCGCAGAGGGCGAGGGAACGGCAAGAGTTACGGCGTTCACCATTCAAGACGGCGGTAGCGTAACGCTCAAACGCTCGTTGGCGCTCAAATGGTACGAGGAAAAAGGTTCTGCATCCTATTTCTCGACGACGTTTGCATTCAAAACGCTTGATTTCAAGAGCGTAACGATTACGATGGACAGCCCCTCGGCTTGGGCAACCAAGGACGAAAAGGCGACGAATAAAGTCGTGTTTACCAAAGTGGACGACTCCGTTACGGTAGCCGTCAACGACGGCGCGGCGAAAACGGTTGCAATTCAGGCAAATACGCCGATCACGCTTTCTTTGGAAGAAGATACGACCACCGACGGTGCGTTTAACGTACGTCTTTCCGTAACGAACGAAACGATCGGTCAGTTTACGAATATCGGCGCGAACTATGCGGAATATACCGCAAACGAAACGTATCCGTTGACGATCAAAGCAGAGGCGGTAGACGGCGCAACGGACGACGCGGCGAAAACGGTCGTTTATCTTTACGATATTAACGGTCAGCAGTTTGACAACATTTCCGCGGATAACAAGGTTACGGACGACGCTGCGCCCGTGCTCGTCGTGAACGAGGAAGTGAACGGGTTCTTGCTCGGCACGGCGTTTTCGCTCGATTATAAAGTGATCGACGTACTCAAATCGAAAAATTTGACCACGTCGCTGGAATATTATCAATACAATCCGTCGATCAAAGCGGAGGACGAAAATTACGAAAAAGCGCAAACGTTGACCACGTCCGTATATTTTATGGACACTGTATATTATAAGGATGCGAGCGGTAACATAGTGGATAAAACTGCCGAGGGCGCGATTGCGACGACGGTATTCAAGGAAGAGGGCAAGGAACTCGTTTCCATTACCTTAACCGCAAAAGACGGTACGAAAGAGTATAAATACGACCTTGCGTGGTACGCAGGTACGACGGAAAAGAAAGGCAATCTCGATTATATCCCCGTAGATAAGAACGAGGCGGGCGCAACCTATAAATTTATTCAAGCGGACGCGAATACGAGCACGAACGTGATCGTGGACGAAACGAATTATAACGCGGCAAAAGCGGAATTTGAAAACTCGCTCGCGGACGCGGCGGAAGAGGTGTACGCAGGCAGTAACTCGTATATTTATTTCCCGTCGTTCAAATGGTTGATCGGGGATAATAACGGATATCGTAATTTGAAATTCACGATCAGTTATAAAACGCCGACGTCGGATAGCGCAAGCACTTCGTCCAGCCTTTCCTATAACGCGTTGAAATTGTCGGTGGCGAGCGAGGGCAAATACGAATTTAAGATCTTTGCCAATGATAAAGCCGGAAACACGATGAAATACTATCAGGGCGGCGAGCTCGTAGAGGTAACGTCGAGCAACGTGTGGGATATCGAAGAAATTCCCTCGTTCACGTTCGAGGTGGCGAATAAGGGCTTGAAAGTAGAGGACGACAGCGCTAAGTCGAGAAAGGATACGGAAATTTTGGATAAGACGTATACCATGGACGAAATCACTGTAACGGGCGCAAGCAGTCTGAAAGAGGAATATAAGCTTTATAAAGTCGTTTACGATAATTATAACGCGACAGCCTCGGGTGATAAGTTGCTTTCTCCGGCGGCACTTGCCGAAATTTCTTACGAATCGCTTGCGCAGGCGATCGATTATAAGCAGGTAAACGATAAGAAAGATTATTTTGATTTGTATTTGAATGCTTACGCAACCTTGCTTGCAGAGCACCTTGGCTTGGGGACGGAAAAAGCGACGGTGGATACGATTCGTAGCTGTTTTGTGGAAATTCAGGAATACGATTCGAGAATTACCAAAGATAATGCACCCGAGCAGTGGGAAGCGTATAATAAATACAACTGGTCAGCCTCGTCGCAAAGCTTTAAGACTGTGGAAGAGGGCTCGTTCTTGATTGTAGCCGATTTCTGGGAGGCGGAGTTGGCGGCGTCCCAACGCGCAATGGCGTATAGAGTGGTCGTCGTAGAATCGGAAGCAGACGTTATCGAGGGTGAACACAACTGGTTGAAGAACAACGTCGTTTCGGTGATCCTGTTCGCGATCGCGGGCGTAATGCTCATTCTCATCATCATTCTGCTCTTGATTAAACCCTCCGACGAAACGTTGGAAGACGTAGACGCGCAGGCGAAGAAAGAAAAGAAGAATAAAAAAGACGAATAAAAGTTGACCGATCGCCGCTCGAAATATTCGGGCGGCGATTGCATAAGGAGAAACCTTGTTAGAGCTTACGGCAGACAAAGCGCAGAGCTTGAAAGAATTTACGGAAAATAACTACGCCCAAGCGGCGTTTTGTTTTCGTGCGCTGTTGAAGTCGAAAGAAATCAAAGTCAACGGCAAAAAGACGGACGAAAATATCCTTTTGCAAACGGGCGATACCGTGCAGTATTATCTGACGAAAAAGCAAGAAGAAACGGTGGCGTTTTATACCGTTTATCAAGACGATAACATGCTCGTGGGCGATAAAGAAAGTGGCGTGAACTCCGAGGCAGTGTATGCCGCGCTCGTGAGGGAGTACGGCGAAAATTGTCGATTTATTCACCGATTGGATAGAAATACGAAAGGCTTACTCGTGTTTGCTTTTGGCGATCAAGCGGAAAGGGAGCTGTTAGAAAGCTTCCGTATGCGACGCGTGAAAAAGGTGTATCACGCGGTTTGCGTGGGGGAATTTAAGGAAAAGAGCAAGACGCTCACGGCATACTTAAAAAAGGACGGGGAAAAGTCGCTCGTGCGGATTTTTGATAAACCCATCGTCGGCGCGGAAAAAATCATCACGGAATATTCGGTTTTAGAAGAAAAAGACGGCTTAACGAAAGTAGAGATCACGTTGCATACGGGCAAAACGCACC
>JAZNEZ010000092.1:0-4846 GCA_045588875.1 Candidatus Scatosoma sp.
TTACGGAAATCAAACCGTTTTCACCGAACTTCAACGCACTTACATCAAAACTTTCTTTTTTTACCGACATAGCACACCTCCAAAGCAATCCTACGCTTTTATTATACAACAAATTTTCATTTTCGTCAATAGCTTGAAGAAATATTTTCCTATTTTTCACGGATATTTTACAAATTTCCGTCAGTTTAACACCACGTCTTTCAAGCTGTCGTACTTCTTCAACGCGGCTTTGCGCAGATCTTCCGTATCGAAACGCCCCTCGAACGCGTCGTCGGAAAGTCGTTTCGCCGCAAACACCACCTGCGTGGGATACCGCAAATTCTTGATATCTCCGAACATTTTTCCCGATTGTCGCGTGCCGAAGAAATCGCCGCTGCCGCGCATTTCCAAATCCTTTTCCGCGATCTTAAATCCGTCCGTTTCGTTCTTCAACGTTAGTAGCCGTTCGCGCGCCGTATCCCCGTCCGCGCCCATCAAAAGGAAACAATAACTCTTTTCCGCGCCGCGACCAACTCTACCGCGCAACTGATGCAACTGTGAAAGCCCGAACCGCTCGGCGTTGCATATAATCATAATCGTTGCGTTGGGCACGTCCACGCCTACCTCGATTACCGTCGTGGACACCAAACAGTCGTATTCGCGGTTTTTGAAAGCCGTCATAATTTCCGCTTTCTCTTTGTCTTTCATACGCCCGTGCAACAGCGCAAAGCGCACGGTGGGCAGTCTGCCTTTGAGTTCCTCGTAAAGCTCGGTAACGCTGATGATCGAGCCCTCTTCGTCGTCGTCAATCTTCGCGCACACGAAATACGCCTGTTTCCCTGCGCGCGTTTCCCGTTCCACGTAATCGAGCATATCGTCGTACTTTTGCGGCGGTACGATCCCCGTGGAAATTTCCTGCCGAGCCTTGGGCTTGTCCGTGATCGTCGTAACGTCGAGATCGCCGTAAAAAATGAGCGAAAGGGTACGCGGAATGGGCGTCGCGCTCATAACGAGCATATCCACGCCCTCCCCCTTTTCGGCAAGCGCGTTGCGTTGCGCCACCCCGAAACGGTGTTGCTCGTCGCATACGATAAACGCAAGCGAGGGTATTTCCACGTCCCCTTGCAAAATCGCGTGCGTACCGCAGATAATATCGATTTCACCGCGCTTTAACTGCGCTTTCATTTCCCTCTTTTCTTTAACCGTCATTCCCCCTGCCAAATACCCGACTTTATATTCGGGAAAATATTTTTTGAGCAGGGCGTAGTTTTGCGCGGCAAGCACTTCGGTGGGCGATAAATACGCCGCCGTATAACCGCTTTTCACCGCCATAAACATACCGCACAGCGCTACCGCCGTTTTACCGCTACCTACGTCCCCTTGCAACAATCTGTTCATACGGGTGGGGGCGTTGAGGTTGGTGAAAATATCGTTCACCGCCCGTTTTTGTCCGTCGGTGAGTTCAAAGCCGAACCTTGCGGAAAATTCCTTGACCTCCGCCGCTGTCGTGTTATACTTTCTGATTCGCGCCTCTTCCTTGCCACCTTTAATAATCTTAAACGCGGAAATGAGAATGAAATACTCTTCCAGCGCAATACGCTCGGACGCGAGTTCTTTCGTCCCCTCGTCGGGGGGATTATGCACGTCGAAATAGGCTTTTGCAAGGGGCGGCAAATCGTATTTTTGTATAATTTGCCAAGGGATTACGCTATCGATATTCACCCTGCCAAGCGCCTCTTTCACCGCGTCGCGCACGATCTTTTGGCTCAACTTGCCTTTGAGGGAATACACGGGCAATATCCCTTTGAGCCGATAATTTTTATCGAGCGGTTCAAACGTGGGATTGACCATAGAAATCTGACCGTATTTGTTCTGAATACGCCCGTAGAAAAGATACTCGCCTGCTTTGAGCTTTTGCGCTACGTAGGGTTGGTTGAACCACACGGCGGTAAAGGGGAAACCGTCCTGTGAACAAAAGGCGCGCACGACTTTCCGAGGACTGGAAAAATTGACGGGCGCGAGCCTCGTTACCTCGCAAGCGACAAGCGCGACGTCGTTATGATACGCCGTTTTTAAGCTACTGCGCTCGGTCAAATCAAGATAGGCGCGCGGAAAGAGTTTTACGAGATCTTCCGCCTCGTAAATACCCAGCTTATTAAATTCCTTTTCGCGTTTTTCGCCGATTGAACGCAGAGAAGAAAGTTTCATAATTCCCCTATGGCAAAGGCGGAAAAGCTCCCCGCCTTCCGCCTTTTGTATTTATTCGTTTTTCCGTATAATTATGCGCTTATTCCAAAGAGAGGATATAATAGTAGACCGACTGTCCGCCGTTATGGAAATCCACGTCGCAATCGGGGTATTTTTCCGCGATCGTTGCACAGAGTGCTTCCGCCTCGTCCTCTTTCACGTCCTCGCCGTAGTAGAGGGTGATCATCTGATGGAAATCCTCTTTCATTCTTCCGATCAGCTTTAACACCGTTTCTTCCACCGAGTGGGATTTCGCCAAGATCTTTTTATCGTCCAGACCGATAATATCCCCCTCTTTGATAGAGAAACCGTTGAGCGAGGTGTTGCGTACCGCGTACGTTACCTGACCTGCTTTCACATTGTCGAGCGCGTGGATCATATTCGTCTTATTCTCTTCCGCGCTCACTTCGGGATTAAATTCCAGCGCCGCGGCAAAGCCTTGGGGTACGTTCTTGGTCGGAATGACGTGGATCGTCTTGTTTTCCACGAGCGCTTTCGCCTGTTCCGCCGCCAAAATGATATTCTTGTTGTTGGGGAACACGAAAATGTGCTCGGCGTTGATCTTTTGCGCCGCCGTTGCGATATCGCTCGCGCTCGGGTTCATTGTCTGACCGCCCTCGATAATGCGGTCCACCGTAAGATCGCGGAAGATATCGGAAAGTCCTGCGCCCGTACAGATTGCGAGCATACCCATTTCTTTCTTTTCCGCCTCGCGGTGCGCCCTGATCTGACGGTTCTGTTCAAGCATATTTTCGATCTTCGGACGATCCAACTCGCCAAGTTCTAACGCATACGAAAGCGCTTTCCCAGGGTTGTTGGTATGCACGTGCACTTTCACAAGCTCTAAGTCCCCGATACAGATCACGCTGTCGCCGATCGCCATAAGCCGTTCGCGCAGACGGTCGATTGCGGAAAGGGTGGTGCTCTTTTTCATATTGATAATGAAAAATTCCGTACAGTAGGCAAATTCGATTTCGCCCAAATCCATATTGATAATGCTGGAATTATCCCCAAACGCCGATTCGTCCGGTTGCGTTTCCGCTTCCCCTACCGTTTCGGGAATTTCCTCGCCCGTCAGCTCGCAGGCAAAGCCCTTGATAATCGTCATAAGCCCGACGCCGCCCGAGTCTACCACGCCCGCCTTTTTAAGTACGGGCAACAGCTGAGGAGTGAGTGCGAGCGCTCTTTCGCCCTCGTCGATTACGTCCTTGAAAAATTCCTCAAAATTCTTCTTTTTGCTCGCTACTTTGGGCGCGATCTCGCTCATCATACGGATAACCGTTAAAATCGTACCTTCTTTGGGCACGGATACAGCGCCGTAGGCAATTTTCGTGCCCTGTTCTAACGCCTTTGCGAACGTTTTCGTGTCCACTTCCTTTTCGCATTTGCCCAAAACCGAGCAAATACCTTTAAGTATTTGGGAAAGGATAACGCCCGAGTTCCCTCTCGCGCCTTTGAGCGCGCCTTTGGATATACTACTACACACCTCCGAAAAGGCGTTGGATTGACAAGCGGTGAGCTCACGCACTGCCGACTGCATCGTGAGCGACATATTCGTACCCGTGTCGCCGTCGGGAACGGGGAATACGTTGAGTGCGTCCACTTTCGCACGGTTGAGTTCAAGCTGTTTCGCGCCGACGAGTATCATTTTACGAAATTCGGTGCTGTTTATCGTTTTATGCATTAGAAAAATGCTCCTTGTAATCAATTTTAGTAAAAAACTTTTTTGCCTTTTCCGGCAAACTGCATAGTACGCAAAAAAGCGCAACGCCGAAAGTTCGACTGCGCTTTGGATAATTTCAGAGTTTTACGCCGATAACGTTCACGTTTACGGTATCCACGATCATACCCGTAAACCCCTCGACTTTGTATTTGATCGCCTCTTTGAGCGATTCCGCCACGGCGTTGATCGATACGCCGTATTTGATAATCACGTAAACGTCGATATAAATACGATTGCCCGACGTCGTTACCTTAATTCCCTTTCCGCCTACGTCCTTTTTAAGCATCGTGGCAAGATTATCGGTAAAGCGGCGCGACACCATTTCCACGATCCCGTAGGATTCAAGAGCGGTGTGCGAGGCGACCTTTGCAATCGAAAGATCGGATATGGAAATTTTACCGTAAGCATTGTTCGTATTGACTGACATACTTTACTCTCCGTTTACTTCTTTCATTTTACACTATTTCCCTGTATTTTGCAAGTACTTTTTCAAAAAAAACGAAATTTTTTTATTTTTTGTTTTTTTGGGCGTGTTTTTGATTGATTTTTCTCCTTAAAAATGCTATATTATTATTGCTTGTTTTCCGCTTGCATTATTTGCAGGCGAATTTCAAGCGACAAACTACGGCAAAAATTATCCCAAATCGGAGGTGTCAATATGTCAAGAGTATGCAATATTTGCGGTAAAGGTCAAGCATCGGGCAACAACGTCAGCCACTCCAACCGTAAAACGAGAAGAACTTTCAAAGTAAACGTTCAGAAAATTTCCTACGTGGAAGACGGAAAGGAAACCAACGGTTACGTTTGCGCAAGATGCATCAGAACGCTTAAAAAAGCGGACTGATTTCTTTCTCTACAAACTTTAACTGAAAACAACAAAGCCGACGCGTTGAAACA
>JAZNEZ010000093.1:0-3791 GCA_045588875.1 Candidatus Scatosoma sp.
GGCTCGTAATCGTGTTGGCGGTCGTGGTGGGAATGATTGGGGATCTGTTCGATCAGATCAAAGAAATTTTCGGGTTGACGTAAAAGGGGGTTATAATGGATATTCTTAAAATTATTGGCGTCGCTTTTATTACGACGATCACTTCCGTTCTCTTAAAGAGTACCAAGCCCGAATTGTCTTTTGCCGTAACGGTTACGGGCATTATCGTGATCTTGCTATTCGTTATCGACGCGCTCCAAAACACGCTTGCTATATTCTCTACGCTCGCGCAAATGACGGGCGTAAACAACGGACTTTTGAAAATACTTATCAAAATCGTGGGCGTGGGCTACGTAACGGAATTTGGGGCAGGGGTATTGCAGGATTTTGGCAGTAACTCGGTGGCGGACAAGGTTACGCTTGCCGGTAAAATCACCGTCGTCGTGTTGGCGATTCCCGTGTTGGAAAGCCTGCTTTCCCTTGTGAAAAATTTTTTGGAGCTCGTATGAAAAAATCGTATCTGCAAAAGGTGAAACGGCGAAAACAACATAAAATGTATCCAACCGTTTTGTTCGTGATCGTTTTGATAATTATACATTTATGCGTGCCGATTTTTTTGTCCGTAACACCGACTGTTGCGGAAAATACAGATCAAAAAGTGCAATCAGAGGCGGAAGAAAAGCTCAACGAAAATATCTTGGAATTGATCGGAGAGCTGGATCTTGAAGCGTTGCAAAAATACGTGGATTCGCTCGGGAATTTAACGGACGACAGCGTGGCGGACAGACTCGTGGCATATATCAAAGGGGAATCTTTCGATTATGAGAACTTTTGGGAAGAGCTTATCAACGTACTTTTTGAAAACGTCGGCGATCTGTTGCCTGCCTTTGCTTGTATTGCCGCGATTGCGCTACTTTCGGGAGTGCTTTCTATGCTACGTAGCGGTTCGTTTTCCGCAACTTCCGCAGAGATGATTTTTCTCGTGAGTTACGCGTCGGCGTTGATACCGCTCATCGGCGTACTGACAGAGGTCTTTCAAAAGGTAATCGGTAGCGTTCAAGAAATGCAAACGCAAATGCAAATCGTGTTTCCGCTGTTATTGACCTTAATGGCGGCGAGCGGAGGAACGCTTTCGGTGGCGATATGCCGTCCTGCGGTAGCCTTCTTCTCAAATACGATCGTCTCTTTGGTTTCTTCCGTCGTGTTTCCGTTGACGATTACGATTATAGCGTTTTCGATGGCGGCAAATCTTACGAAAGAATTGAAAATCAGTAAGTTCAGCGCCTTTTTCAAAAGTATCAATAAATGGATTATCGGGATATGCGTATCCGTTTTTGGATTGTTTTTCTCTTTACAGGGCATTACTTCCGCAACATACGACGGGATCGTAAGGCGTGCGGCGAAATACGCAATCGGCAACGGCATACCCATCGTCGGCGGCTTTTTATCGGGTGGATTCGATCTTGCGGTGGCAGGTGGGGTACTTATCAAAAATGCAATCGGTAGTATGAGTTTGTTTTTAATGGTTTCGGTGTTATTCGAACCGATTGTGTTGCTTTTGGCAGTCAATCTGTTTCTTCGTTTCACGGCGGCGATCACGCAACCGTTCGGCGACAGTCGGATTTCCGATTTTCTTGGGGAAACGGCAGATAATCTGCATTACTGCACGGCAGGCTTGTTGTTTACGGCTTTTTTCTATTTTCTTTCCATTATGTTGATCGTTTTCTCCTCGGAGGCGTTGTTATGAACGGGTATTTGTTGAGTGTGATCGGTACGGTCTTGATCACGACGGTACTTGTAGCGATTCTGCCCGAGGGAAAAACGTCAAAGGTAGTGCAGGGGATAGCGAAGTGTATTTGTCTGCTTGCGATCGTCGCCCCTATACCGAATTTACTTAAATCGGTAAAATCCGACGAAAAAGATTTCGATTCGCAAATAATTTTTTCACAAACAGTCATAGAAACGGACGAGGATTTCATAAATTATTACAGTGAATTAAGAATACGCGCCGCGCAAGAAGATTTAGAAAGGGAAATCGAAGAAAAATTTTTCGTGCAATCGGAGATTACGCTGGCGTGGGAATACGAATCGGAGGAAATCCGTATCACGGCGATCAACGTACGGGTAGAAAAAGAACTAAATGAGGAGGAGAAAACGTCGATGTGGGAATACCTGACGAAAAACTATTGTAGCGAGGTGTTGATTGAATAAAGACGAAATGCGGCGAGCACCGCCAAACAGGTGCGCCGTGCACAGCGGACGATGGAAAGATATTTTGTTGTTGTCTGCGTTGGCGCTCGTATTGATAGTGGCGGTTTGGATTATTTTTTACGGACAGGACGATCAAACTTCGCTTACCGCTACGACGGGTAGTGAAAACGAAATCAAGGTAAGCCGACTCTTGCAGGAAATTGACGGTGTGGGAGAGGCAAGCGTAATGATCTGTGAAACGGAAAACGGTGTAGAAAGCGTAGTCGTGGTGTGCGAGGGCGCAAACGATTTACAGGTGATTATGAACGTTCGGGAAGCGGTTGCCGCGGCGCTCGGAACGGAAGAAAAAGCGGTGAAAATATATTTGAAAAAAGAGTAAAAAGGAGATAAAACTATGTCAAACAAAAAGAAAATTGTGGTAATGTCGTCTTTGGTAGCGTTGCTGGCAGCAACCGCCGTGTTCAATTTCGTACTCGCAAACGCGAGCGAAACAGCGTCTGCGGACGGAGGGGTTACGACCGCGAATTATTTCACGACCTACCGTTCGGAGCGTACTTCTACGCGTAACGAAGAGCTCGTACAGCTTGACAGCGTGATCGCGCTTTACGAGGTTGGCGACGAAAAATACGAGGCGGCGACGGAAATGAAAATGGAAATCGTGGCGGCGATGGAGCAGGAGCTGATCCTTGAAAATATGGTGAAATCGCTCGGTTTTTCGGACGCGGTAGTATCCGTATCGACCGATTCGGATAACGTGAACGTATTTATCAATTCCGCGGAATTGAATTACGACACGGCGCTTTCTATCTATAATATGATGAAAAACGAAACGGGTATCGTAGCAGGAAACATCATCATTATGCCCGTTTATGCGGAAAGCTGAAAAAAAGAAAAGAAAATATTGTTAAAACAGTAGAAATATTCAAAAAGATGTGTTATAATAGAATAGACGGATAATAAGGAGATCTTTTTGAATGTTCAATATCAGATTAAACTCGAAAGACGATCAGAACGGAAAAGTCGTTTATAACGCCGGTATCGTGCACAATATCGTGGCTTTGGCGATCGCGGAAGTGGAAGGCGCTATGCCTGCGCAAGGTAAGAAGAACGGCATTTCCCTCTATCTTGAAAAAGACGGGATTTACGCGGACGTATCGGTGGTCGTGAAATACGGTTACAACGTACCCGAACTTGCTTACCGTATACAACAATCGGTAAAGCAAAGCGTCGAAAATATGACGCGCTATAAAGTGGCGGAGGTTGACGTGCATATCCAAGACGTTGTTTTCGAGGACGCCGCGCCCGTTGAAAAGGAAGAGGACGAGGAACAACCCGAAGAAAATTGAAAGTAAAATAATGCGAATACCCTTCGGTTTTACGAGGGGTTTTCGTCGTATTATACACGGAGAGAACTATGAGAAATGCAGCAAGAGAGGCGGCGCTCAATATTATTTTTGCGCAACAATTTAACACCGACGATATCGACGCGTTAAAGAAAAAGGTATTTAAGCAATTTAAGCTGGAAAAAGACGACGACGTACTCTTTGCCGCCGATCTGATCGGAACGGTAGAAGAGCATCGCGCGGAGCTTATCGAGGGCA
>JAZNEZ010000094.1:0-1638 GCA_045588875.1 Candidatus Scatosoma sp.
TTGTAATAAATGCCAGGAAAAGCTGTGCGTGTTTGAATATCTTTATACGGCGCGTCCTGATTCGGTGATTGAAAATTGTTCGGTGCATTTGGCAAGAAAGCGCGCAGGCGCGTTTTTGGCAAATGCCTATCCCGTGGCGGCGGACGTCGTGATCGGCGCGCCCGATTCTGGTATCGACGCGGCGATCGGTTACGCGGAGGAATCGGGTATTCCCTATGGGTTGGGGCTTATCAAGAATAAGTATATCGGTAGAACGTTTATAGATCCTGGGCAGAATTTGCGCGAGGATAAAGTGAAAATCAAGCTCAACCCCGTTGCGGAAACGGTAAACGGCAAAAGAGTGGTGCTCGTAGACGATTCTATCGTCCGAGGTACGACGATGGCGAGGGTGGTAAAACTCTTGCGCGACGCAGGGGCAAAGGAGATTCACGTGCGTTCGTCCGCGCCCGAGTTCTTAAATCCCTGCTACTACGGTACCGATATCGGCTCGAAAGCGGAGTTGATCGCTTGTCGCTGTACGGCGGACGAAATGGCGAAGATATTCGGCGCGGATTCGGTGGGATTTTTACCCTTGAAAGACGTGTTTAAGCTGGGCGAGTCGGGCACTTGTAAGGGCTACTGCGCGGCGTGCTTTAACGGGGAATATCCCACGGAACTGCCTGCCGAAACGGGCGTGAGCAAATACGAAAATAAAATTTCAGAAAATAAAAAGTAACGGAGAGAAAAAAATGGCGATTTCCTATAAAGATAGCGGCGTGGACGTAACGAGAGGTTACAAAGCCGTAGAACTTATGAAAAAACACGTGAAATCCACCTACGATGCCAACGTGATCGGCGATTTGGGCTCGTTCGGCGGATTTTACTCGATCGCAGGCGAGAAAATGGAAGAGCCCGTGCTCGTTGCAGGTACGGACGGCGTAGGCACGAAACTTAAATACGCGTTCTTGCTTGAAAAGCACGATACGATCGGTATCGACGCGGTGGCTATGTGTGTGAACGATATCGTTTGTCAAGGCGCAAAACCCCTGTTCTTCTTGGACTATTACGCTTGTGGCAGACTGTACCCCGAGGCGGAGGCGGACGTCGTGAAAGGTATCGCAGAGGGCTGTAAGCAGGCAGGCTGTGCGCTTATCGGCGGTGAAACGGCGGAAATGCCGGGGTTCTATCCCGACGGTGAATACGATCTTGCAGGTTTTGCGGTGGGTATCGTCGATAAAAAGAAGGTTATCAACGGCAAAAATATTCAGGCAGGGGACGTGCTGATCGGCTTGAAATCGTCGGGCGTGCATTCCAACGGGTATTCGCTCGTGAGAAAGCTGTTCGGCGACGAGGATAAAGCGGCGCTTGAAAAATACGACGAACAGCTTGGTGCGTCGGCGGCGGAAGTGCTGTTAAAGCCTACGAAAATTTATGTGAAGAGTATTCTTGCGCTCATTGAAAAAGTGCCGGTGAAAGGAATCGCGCACATCACGGGCGGTGGATTTATCGAGAATATTCCCAGAATCCTGCCCGAGGGGATCGGTTGCGAGATTGAGAAAAATTCGTATGAAGTGCCTGCGGTGTTCAAAGTAATGCAAGAGCGCGCAGGGATCACCGACGAACAGATCTACAATACCTTTAATATGGGTATCGGTATGG
>JAZNEZ010000095.1:0-6020 GCA_045588875.1 Candidatus Scatosoma sp.
CTTGCATTTGGAACGCGATCGTGATACCAAGGAGCAGGGTGATGATGTTGGAGAACGTCGTTTGCGCCGTTTCCGAAAGGGATTTAAGCACCCCACATTCTCTCAAAAGGTTACCGAACATAAGCATACCCACGAGCGAAAGCGAATCGGGCGCGATTAACCCCGAAACAATCGTAACGATAATCGGGAACAAAATACGCATCAGTTGCGGGATTTGTTTCGCGTTATATTTCATACGGATTAAACGTTCTTTTTTGGTGGTGCACATCTTGATTACAGCGGGTTGCACGATAGGCACGAGCGCCATATACGAATACGCCACAACCATAATAGGACCGAGATATTGCGACGTAAGCTGTTGCGCAACGAGGATTGCCGTAGGCCCGTCCGCCGCACCGATAATACCGATCGACGCCGCGTCGTTGAGGGGGAAACCGATCATTGCCGCGAGGATAATGGTAACGAAAATACCAAGCTGTGCCGCGCCACCCAAGATAAAGAGCTTGGGGTTGGTAAGCAAGGGTCCGAAGTCGATCATACACCCGATACCGATAAAGAGTAGCAAAGGCATTGCCTCGCTTGCCTCGATACCCACTTGGAAAAGGGACGTGATGATGCCGAGGTGTTCGCCGTTGGCAGGATCGCCGATTACGGGCGAGAGGGGTAAGTTTACTAAAATCGCGCCAAAACCCATAGGCAGGAGCAAAGCCGGCTCCATATCCTTTTTAATGGCGAGATAGATGAGGATTCCACCGATAATCCACATAGCGACTTGTTGCCACGTGAGGGCTTGGAATCCTTGTAAAAGAAAGTCCATAAATGCCTCCATTTTAATTGTTTAAGTATCTACATAATTATAAAAGAACAGACAAATATTGTCAAGAAAAAATGACGAGGGAGTGAAAATTTTTTTTGCAACGATTTTAGTGATTGACAATTTATTGTGGCTATGCTATAATATATCCGTATGTTTGGGGGGTGGCAAAATGAATATTTGGTTGGCGATCGTATTGCTTATAATCGGTTTCGTGTGTTTGGTTAAGGGCGCGGATTGGTTCGTGGACGGAGCGGCAGGGATTGCGGAAAAATTGCGCGTTCCCTCGCTTGTGATTGGCTTGACGGTGGTGGCGTTCGGTACGAGTGCGCCAGAGTTAGCGACCTCGATTATTTCCTCCGTACAGGGCGATACGGGCATTGCTATCGGTAATATCGTGGGGAGCAATATCACGAATATTCTGCTGATTTTGGGACTTGCCGCGGTGATTTGTAATCTACCCGTATATAAAGACACCCTCCGCATCGATTTTCCCGTGCTGATCGGCGCGTCTGCTATTTTGTTGCTCTGCGGATTGGACGGAGAGTTGAGTCGCTTGGAGGGGATCGTGTTCTTCGTGATCTCCACCGTTTACACGGTGGCGCTCGTATGGCTGGCGATCCGTAGCCGTAAAAAGGACGAGGCGTACGCGCTTGTGCTGGAAACTCGGGAAGAAGTGATCATTCCCGACGACGGCGACGCCGAACAACCGAAAAGTGCTTACGGTAAATGGTATAAAGAAATGAAAGCGCACGCGTGGTTCTTAACGGTGATAACGCTCGTCGGGCTTGCCATCGTGGTGTTGGGCGCAAACCTTGCGGTTGAGGGCGCAACGGCGATTGCCGAAAAGCTCGGCGTTTCCGAACGCATAATCGGTCTTACGGTGGTGGCGATCGGTACTTCTTTGCCTGAACTTGTAACTTGTGTGGTGGCGGCGACGAAAGGGGATACGGATATTGCCGTCGGCGACATAGTAGGGAGCTGTATTTTCAATATTTTAAGGACACTCGGTATTGCGGCGACGATTACGCCACTCGTGTTTGCGCCTGAATTTCTCATCGACTCGGCGATCGCGCTTGGGGCGACGTTATTGTTATGCGCGCTCGGCTGGTGGAAAGATCATAAAATACGGCGTTGGGGCGGGATCGTAATGTTACTTGGGTTCGTCGCTTATTACGTGTATCTTTTTGCGATTTAATAAATTTTTTATAAAAATATGCGCAAAAACGCTTGCCAAAGAAGAAAAAATCGTATATAATAGTCGTTGACTTCGAGCGTTCCTCTGCCTTATTTTGGGTTTTGCGAGGAGCAAAACAGCAGGTTAAGAACGTTTCGTAAATAACGGAGGTAAAGTCTGAAAATGAAAGGATTGATTGAAGCCATCAACGCGGAAAGTCTGAAAGCGGAAGTTCCCTCCTTCGAAGTAGGCGACACGGTTAAGGTCGGCTATAAAATTATCGAAGGTGGCAAGGAAAGAGTCCAGAACTTCGAGGGCGTCGTAATCGCAAAGAAAAACGGCGGCATTTCCGAAACGTTCACCGTTCGCCACATTTCCTATGGCGTAGGCGTGGAAAAAACCTATCCTCTTCACTCCCCGAAGATTGCGTCCATCACGGTCGTAAGACGCGGTAAGGTGAGAAGAGCGAAACTGTACTATCTGCGCAAGTTAACGGGTAAGGCAGCCAAAGTAAAGGAAAAAATTTAACAATCGGTAGAAACCGAAAGGAGCAAGTTCGCCCAAAGTCAACGGCGAACTTGTTTTTTTATGAAAAATACCCATAATTTTGTTTACTTTTTCCGTCTTTTAGGGTAAAATAGAACGTGGTAATATATAAGGAAGTAAAAAATCAATGATTGCAAAGGTACAAAGCTACGCGCTTTCGGGCTTGAACGGCGTTGCCGTAACGGTGGAGGCGGACGTTTCGAGAGGCTTGCCCTCGTATGAAATCGTCGGTCTGCCCGACGCGGCGGTGAAAGAATCGAAAGAACGGGTGAGAAGCGCGGTGAAAAACAGCGCGCTGGAATTTCCTGCGCATAAAATCACGATCAACCTCGCCCCTGCCTACGTGCGCAAAGAGGGCTCGGCGTTCGATCTGCCCGTGGCGGTGTGCCTTTTGCTTGCCAGCGGTGGCTTGCAAGCGGAAACGGAAAAAACGGTTTTCTTGGGCGAGCTTGCCTTAAACGGCGATTTGCGCCCCGTTACGGGAGTGCTCCCCACGATCCTTTCCGCACGGGACAACGGCTTTACCAAATTCGTCGTGCCTTTCGACAACGCCAAAGAGGCGAGTTATATCCGTGGCGTGGAAACGTACGCGGCGAAATCCTTGCGTGAGGTAGTCGATCATTTGTCGGGCTTTGCGCCCCTTGCACCCGTATCCATTACCGAATACGCCTTGGAAGAACAAAAAGGAAACTCGGCGCACGATCTTTCGTTCGTGAAAGGGCAACCGCTTGCCAAGCGCGCGTTGGAAGTGGCGGTGGCAGGCGGACATAATTTGCTGTTCGTCGGTGCCCCTGGGAGCGGTAAAACAATGCTCGCGCGCGCCATTCCCACGATATTGCCCGATATGACCTTTGAAGAGGCGCTCGAAATCACGAAAATACATTCGGTGGCAGGCGTGCTTGGGGAAGAGGGTATCGTTCGGGAAAGACCGTTCAGAAGTCCCCACCACACCGCCTCGACGGTTTCCCTTTGCGGTGGCGGTAATAAAGCGATCAAACTCGGAGAAATGTCCCTTGCGCACGGTGGCGTACTGTTTTTGGACGAATTGCCCGAGTTCAAGCGTTCGTCGCTGGAAGCTATGCGTCAACCGTTAGAGGACGGGGAAATCACGATATCCCGTGTAGGCGGTAAAGCGACCTATCCTGCGTCGTTTATGCTTTGTGCGAGTATGAATCCCTGCCCTTGCGGTCATTACGGCAGTAGTAAACGGCAATGCACTTGCACGCCTAACGAGGTGCGAAGATATCGCGCTCGCGTTTCAGGACCGTTACTTGACCGTATCGATATTCAGGTGGAAGTGGACGGCGTGGATTACGACGATCTCGTTTCCCAAGCGGAAGAGGAAAATAGCTTGGCGGTGAAAGCGCGAGCGGACGCGGCGCGAAAGATACAGCGCGCGCGGTTTGAGGATAGCAAGGTGCGCACGAACGCGGAAATGGGCGAAAAGGAAACGCGTGAATATTGCAAGCTCGACGAATCGGGGGAGCAGGTATTGCGCGAGGCGTTTGAAAGTCTGCATTTGTCGGCGCGTGCGCGTTCGCGTATATTAAAGGTCGCGCGGACGATTGCCGACCTCGATTTATCCGAAAATATCACGCCCGAGCATTTGTACGAGGCGATCTCCTATCGCACCTACGGCGCGGAGGAATAACCTATGCAAATAGAGGAAATCACGCAAAATTCTTCATTTTACCCTGTCGAATGGCAAGGGCTTTTGGATAAACCGCAAACGCTGTTTGCAATCGGGAATACTTCTCTTATTCAAACGCGGAAATTCACCGTCGTCGGCTCACGCAGAACGCCGATTTCGGCGCGTAAACTCGGCGCGGAGATATGCAAAGAGCTTTCCAGCGTGTTCACGCTCGTTACGGGCGTAGCGGACGGAGGGGATAGCGCGGCGATTGAGGGCGCGCTTGCAGGCGGTGGAAAGGCGATTTGCTTGCTCGCAGGGGGATTTTCTTCCATTCCGCAAAACGGCGCGTCGCTTTTACACAAGGTAGTGAAACAGGGCGGCTTGCTGTTATCCGCACACCCCCACGAAACGCCCGTGCGGAATTTTTCCTACGAATACCGCAATAAATTGCTCGCCTCGCTTGGCGAGGGCACGCTCGTGCTCGGCGCAGGGGAAAAGAGCGGTGCGTTGATTACGGCAAAATACGCCTCGGAATTTGGAAAACCGTTGTTCGCTTTGCCATACGCCCCGAATACGCTCGCAGGGGCAGGGTGTAACGCCTTGATTAAAAAAGGGGCGTATTTAACGGAAAATTCGTTTGACATTTTGTATCGGTTTGGTATAAACTGTATAGAGAAAAAGGCAGAAGTCGCGTTGAACTCGGACGAAGAAAGGCTCTTCAAGCTTTTGCGCGAGTTGGGCGAGGGACATATCTCCGAGCTTTCTGCAAAATCGGGAATCCCTGTGTTCAAGCTCCGCGCGATTCTCGCCGCTTTGGAAGTGAAAGGATTGATAGCCTCCCTCGGCGGTAACCGTTTTTCGGCAATATAAATATAAAAAAATTTTCGTATTATAAAAGGAATACAGAATGGATCTTATTATCGTAGAGTCGCCATCCAAGGCGAAAACAATCTCCAAGTACCTCAAAGGCAAGTATCGCGTGGACGCGTCGGCAGGACATATCCGCGATTTGCCCGTGCACACGCTCGGCGTGGATTTGAAAAACAATTTCGAGCCTAAATACGTGAACTCCGAGGGCAAAGAGGACGTGATCCGTCGCTTGACGGACGCAACGAAAAAAGCCGATCGCGTGTATCTTGCAACCGACCCTGACAGAGAGGGAGAGGCGATTGCGTGGCATTTGCAAACGGTACTTGGTTTAAGCGAAGAGGGAGAAAACCGTATTGAATTCAACGAGGTTTCCCAACGCGCGATAGAGGCGGCTTTGCAATCGCCGCGCCGTATCGATTACAATTTAGTAGACGCACAGCAGGCGCGCCGTGTGCTTGATCGGCTCGTGGGGTATAAGCTTTCCACTCTCTTAAATCATAAAATCGAAGATAAAAACGGCAACGGCAAACGCACGCTTTCGGGCGGTCGCGTGCAGTCGGTCGCGTTGCGGCTCGTCGTGGAAAGAGAACGCGAGATCACGGCGTTCAAGCCCGAGGAATATTGGAATTTAACCGCGGAACTGCAAGATCAAGCTAAAAAGTACGCTCCCTTTAAGGCACTTTTAGAAAAGAGAGGTACGAAAAAATATAAGCCCTCGTCCGCAGAGGAAACGGCGACGGTACTTGCCGCGATCGAGAACGGTAAATTCGTGGTGGCAAAGGTGAAAAAGACGATTGCAAAATCGCACGCGCCCGCACCGTTCACGACGAGCTCTATGCAACAGGACGCGTCCACTAAGCTCGGTTTCACCGCGCCCGAAACGATGACGCTCGCACAACATCTCTACGAGGGTATCGACACGGAAAACGGCGATCATATCGCGTTTATCACGTATATGAGAACGGACTCCACGCGCGTTT
>JAZNEZ010000096.1:0-3540 GCA_045588875.1 Candidatus Scatosoma sp.
TTATCGAGGATATTTTTTCCTTCTCCAATGATCTTTTCTGCAACGCCAGCTTTGTAGCTAGAAGATCTAGCCTCGTAACCGCCCTCGTCGTAGGAATCTTTCATCGGGAAATATCCACGAGAACCGTTGGTCAAACAGGTAGGGCAAACCATCTTCCAGCCTGCCGCCTCTTTAAGTCCCATCCCGATACCCGTGAAAGGTTCACCAGGGATACCGATAAATGCCACGTCGCCGATTTTAATAGCCGTTAAGTTTAAGGGGAAGAATTCCGGACCTTGCTCTAAACGTACTTTACGGTTCGCGTCAGCCATCATAGTCGTAAGCATCATTCCTTTATATGGAAGTTCATCTCTTCTGCCGTCGTCAACCATTTTCTTGATGTAACGTGCCTCTTCCATTTCTTCGGGTTTGGGCATATTCGACGCTACGTTGATAATATTTTCAACAAATTTCACTTCATCAACCGGCAAAAATTCCACCTTTTCGTAAACGCTCATTAACGCGCCTGCAACAACATTACCGATATGGCGAGAGTGGGCGTAACCGCGCGTTACGTCGTCGAAGTCGTTAAACATACCGTTAAGGTCGCCCCCGACCGGTTTAACGTTTACGTGATTGATGTCGCCTTGTGCACCGTTAAAGAATATGCATTTGGTATTTTCAACGGCTCTTTCAAAAATTCTTCTGGTAAACCCTGGCCAATCTGCCGACACCTTGTTATTACCTATAACGTCGGGGTGGTTACCGTAGTTACCGATCACCACGTTATCGCCGCATTCTCTTTCAAAACGGATCACGTTCACGCGCTCGTCGAGCAAGCCGATCGATTTCACGATATCGGGATTGTTGTCCCCAGGGTTGGTTTTGGTTGAACCGTCTTTCATTAAATAACGACGGTTAAAGCCTACCCGTTCCGCCTTGGAAAAACCAATACCCATTCTCGCAGGCTTTAAGTCTGCGATTGCGTAAGCGATAGAATCCGAGATTTTTTTCATAACGATCGAATAGTATTCTTTGTCCAAATCGTTGGTGTCTTCGCTTACTCTGCCGAAACAAGGGGCAACGTGCGTATGCGTGGCGTGAATGAAAATTGCTTGTTTTTCAAGACCTGTTGCATTTGCCGCGTATTCTCTTGCCGCCTCGTAATAGGTCGTATCGGCAGCTTCGCTGTCGATGGTAATGAGCGCAACCGTAGCGCCGTCCTTTTCGACGGCGACGGTGTTTATTTCCAAATCGTCCAAGATACCTTCATTTAAGCGTTGATGAAAATAGCCGTGAAGATTAACGCCGAGAGGGGGATTGATTTCAATTCTCGAAAAACCGACTTTCAAATCGTAATTCGTTATAGCGATTAGTATCCTACCTTTTCCCAACAATCAAAGGGAGCTGCGAGCTCGTCGCTCACCAAGACCTGCGTCTTCATAAGTTGCAACATAGAGCTGGGAACAAGGGGGGTAACCGGTCCGTGGAGTACCAAACGGCTGGTCATTCTCTGCCATGAAGAGAACGTAGAGTTCGTCAAAAGTGCGTGCACTTCAATTCTCTCTCTTGCGTTCTTCACGTCAACGGGACCGATCGTAGCCGCCTTGGGAGGTACGTCTGCGATATAACCGGACTGACCGAATACGCCGTGCAAGGAGTTCTGCGCAACGGTAAGGGGGTGCAGGCTAACGACTCTCGCTTTCATATTCAACCATTCGTCGATCTGCGCCTTGGTAGGCTCAACGTTGGGATCGAAGCCCTCGGGGAAGAAATCGGGAACGGGATCAATAAACGCCATATGTCCCGTCCAACCAGGGGAAGAGCTACAAATATCCGCGCCACCTTCGCCACATTCGGTGATCATATCCGAATAGTTCGCGATATTTTTGTTGGTGGGATAATGTACGTTCGACAAAGGCATACGCAATTTTTCGTCGATTTGGTATACCAAGTATTTAAGCATAGAGTGCGCAAAACCTGCTTGGTAGGTTTCGGGCGCGATGTTGCCGTCTTGGTCAGCCCATTCGTCCATCGCAAAGAGGTGCACGTTTCTGCAATCTACTTTGAAGTAGTTGATAAGCTGTGCAAGGGGGATATACGTATCGGGTTCGGGGTTACCGAGGATCAGCGTCATCTTTCTGTTGTTCTCGGACGCCTCTTTAATGCGCGCGAAAAGGGTAGCGATCAGAACGGGGTGGGGGTTCATCATAACCTTGATGTTAAAATCGGGGTTGGGGTGCTTTTCCAAGTCCGTTCCGCTGATCTTTCTCAATTTTTCGCAGAGTTCTCTGTCTTTGAAAGGCACGAAATCTGCGGGGGTGAAGTTGAAAGAAGTTGCGGGGTCAAAAATTTTGTTCATTTTTATTCTCCTTTTAATATAGTTTTCTTAACGTTAAATTTGTCGTCAACTATGATCAAGTTGGCGATATTTCCTTCTTCAATATACCCTACGCGCGCAAGATTGAGCGCTCTTGCAGGGTTATAAGAGGCAAATCGGAACGCGTCCACGATCGAACAGCCCGTGTGCACCATAAAGTTGGCGCAAGCAATATCCAAAGTCAAGCCCGAGCCTGCGATCTCGCCTGCGTTGTCGAAATGAATGTCCGTCGCCTCCTCAAAGCCTTCGGGGATAGGACCGTCGCATACGAATTGATCGGATATGAGAATGATACGATCGTCGCCTTTAATTTTGCGAACGAGCCGTTGCATATACGGCACGACGTGAATCCCCATTCTGTCCGAGATAATCTCGGCGTAAATTTCCTTGTTATAGTTCACCGCCTCGTCCACGCACACGCCTCTGCATTCAGAGTAGTGCTCGATTGTGCCCGTAGCGTTGGTGTGGTGGGTGGCGATCTTCAAGCCGTAGGGGATATATTTTTCCACTTGCTGGGGAGTAGCCTCGCTGTGTGCGACGGCAAAAACGATATTCGGAATGATTTCCTTAACGTCCTGCACGAACTGCTCGATACCCTCGCGTTCGGGCGCAAAACACCAAACCTTTGCCTCGTCTTTCACGCGCTTGACGATATCGATATATTCTTCGCGTACGACCGCGTCTTTCCAAACGTTTTTATCCCGTTCACAGCCGAAGTTGGGGCTTAAATAAGGTCCTTCCATATAAAACCCGACGAGATTTTTGAAATTACCCTCGTCCCGTGCGGTTAAAATATCGTCAACGGCTTTTATATAAGCGTCTTTATTCAAATTGTTATAAAGGGCAGGAAGTACGCCCGTAACGCCGTGTTGTAATAAATATTCAGAGGTCGCTTTCGGTTCTTCGAATATCCATTTATTGTCGGCGGCGTGGGTATGTATATCGATAAGCCCTGGACCGACGTACAAATTCTCCGCGTCGATAATTTCACAATCCTTTGGCAGGGGAACGTCCTTGGCTTTTCCAAACCGTTTGATCTTATCGCCGTCTATTAAAATCGTGCCGTTCGGGATCAAGTGATCTCGCATAACGATAGTCGCATTTATGATCGCTTTCACGTGTATACCTCGCTGACTTTATGGTATTATTTTCTTTTTTGATAATTACCAAAGTCGGATCGT
>JAZNEZ010000097.1:0-2046 GCA_045588875.1 Candidatus Scatosoma sp.
CGGCGGAAGGCAAGAAGCGTGCGCTCATCGACGAAATTATGAAGCGCCACGAAAGCGGTCAGCCGATCTTGGTGGGTACTTCTTCGGTGGATAAATCGGAGGAAATTTCCCGTCTGCTCAAAAGAAACGGCGTGAAACATAACATTTTGAACGCGAAAAACCACGAACGCGAGGCGGAAATCGTAGCGCAAGCAGGTCGGCTGGGCGCGGTAACCATTTCCACGAATATGGCAGGGCGCGGCACGGACATTCTGCTCGGCGGTAACCCCGAATACCTCGCGAAAAAGCGGTTGCGTGAAGAGGGCGCGAACAAAGAGGATATCGAGCTCGCTATCAGCACGTATATCACCGACGTGCCCGACGATATTAAAACGCTCCGTGAAAGATATCAAAAGGTGTACGAATATTACAAAAAAGAAACGGACGCGGAAAAAGAGCAGGTGATCGCGGCAGGCGGACTTTGCATTATTGGCACGGAACGCCACGAATCGCGGCGTATTGATAACCAGCTCCGCGGTCGTTCTGGGCGTCAAGGGGATATCGGTATGTCTGTATTCTTCCTCTCCTTGGAGGACGAACTCGTGCTCCGTTTCGGCGGCGAGAGAATGAAATCGCTGTACGCCCTTTTCAAGATCGACGAGGATACCTGTTTGCAATCGAAAATGCTTTCGCGTGGTATTGAGAACGCGCAAAAGACGATCGAGGGCAGAAACTTCGGTATTCGTAAGAACGTGTTGCAATACGACGACGTGATGAACAAGCAACGTATGGTAATGTACGAGGAGCGTATGAACGTATTGCGCGGTGCGGACGTGCACGAGCAGGTACTCAAATACATTCCCGATTTCGTAGCAGAAACGCTGTCGGCGGCGGTGAACGTGGAGGATATGCCCGAGCTTTGGAACGAGGACGAACTCAACGCCGCGCTTGAAGCAAAAGTCTTGCCCGAGGGCACGAACTATATCACGCGCGAACGCTTAATGAAATGGGATTACGAGCTTGCGCTCAAAAAGATATCGAATAAAGTTACGAAAGAATATGAAAAGAAAATCGAAGAGCTCAAACAGCAGGGTATCGATTTCTCTTCGGTGGAACGGCGCGTGTTGCTGATGACCGTCGATCGCAACTGGATCGATCATATCGACGCAATGGATCAGCTCCGCAAAGGTATTTCTTTGCGCGCGTACGGGCAGGTCGATCCGATCATTTCGTATAAGAAAGAGGGCTTTGATATGTTCGACGAAATGGTGGCGCGTATTCAGCGTACCACGATCAGTATTCTTCTCAAAGTCAAGGTGGAAGTGCGCACTGCGCCCACACCCGTGCAGCCTGCGTCCACACCTGCGCAATCCGCGCCGGTAAGAAGATTTCGTCGGCAGATGCCCGAGCCGTTGACGAATATGTCGTCGTTCAAGAACGCAAAGCAGAATAAAGAAGAGCAAAAATAAGGAAAACTATGTTCAAAGCAGACGATTACAGATTAAAAATTCAAGGTATGCGAGGGGTGCTCAAAGAAGCGGAATACGCCTTGGATATCGAGCATTTACGCCCCCGTCTTGCCGAGCTGGAAAAGGAACAGGAAAATCCTGAAATTTGGCAGGATATGGAAAAGTCGACCAAAATCGGCAAGGAGATTTCGGGCATACGCAATAAGATATCCGCTTACGAAAAGGGCGCGAGCGCGCTTTCCGACGCCGAGGACGTTATCGATTTAATCGAAGAAACGGAGGACGAAAGCCTGATTGCCGAGCTGGACGAAATGCTTTCACTCGCGGAAAAGGATATCGAGGATATGCGTATCCGCGCGATTTTGAAAGGACCTTACGACAATCACAACGCTATGCTCGCCCTGCACGCCGGCGCAGGCGGTACGGAGGCTTGCGACTGGTGTCAGATGTTATACCGTATGTACTGTCGTTATTGCGAGAAAATGGGCTTTAAGGTGTACGAACTCGACCGCGAGGCAGGCGACGGCGCAGGCTTTAAGAGCGTGGATTTTAGAGTAGAGGGCGAAAACGCTTACGGGTATTTGAAAGCGGAAATGGG
>JAZNEZ010000098.1:0-5541 GCA_045588875.1 Candidatus Scatosoma sp.
GCGTCTTTATCCCTTGCGTGCGTACCGCGAAGATAGCCACAGGATTCTTCAAAGCCGAACACGTAGGTATGTTTATGATCGCTTTCCCACTGTTTGATCTTCTCACCGATAAACTTAAACCCGACGGGCGTTTCGTAGAGCGTAACGCCGTAATCGTCGCAAAGTGCTTTCGCCATACCCGTCGTTACGAACGATTTTACCACCGCCGCGTTTTCGGGCATTTTCTTATCCTCGGAAAGCCTATTAAGGATATAATCGAGCAATAAAATACCCACTTGATTCCCCGAAAGGGCCACGAATTCGCCCTTTTCGTTTTTCAAGGCAACCCCTAAACGGTCGGAATCAGGGTCTGTGCCGAATACCACGTCAGCGTTGATCTTATTCGCGAGCGCGATCCCCATAGAAAGCGTTTCCTTATACTCGGGATTCGGCACTTTCACCGTGGAAAATTCCGTATCTTTTTTCGTTTGTTCCTCTACCACCGTAGCGTTAATGCCGAGTTTTTTGAGTATCCGCATTACGGGCACGTAGCCGCTGCCGTGCACGGGCGTATATACGAGTTTCAAATTCGCACCGCATTTTTCCACCGCCTCTTTGGAAAGGGTAAGATAAGAAAGTTCTTCGATATAATCTTCGTCCAAGGATTTGGGCACGGGCACGATCAACGAGCTGTTTTCGTCCCCAACAATCGATAAATAATCGGTGATCTTTTCCATATACGAAACGACCTTTTTCGTATCCTCGGGGGACATCTGTGCGCCGTCCTCGCCGTAGACCTTATAGCCGTTATATTCCTTGGGATTATGGCTTGCCGTGATCATAATCCCTGCGATCGTTTTAAGATACCGCACGGCGTAGGAGAGCATAGGCACGGGGTGCACGTCGTCGAACAAATACGCTTTAACGCCGTTTTTTGCAAGTACGCCTGCCGCCGCTTTTGCAAATTCTTCCGATTTTCTACGGGTGTCGTAGGAAATCACCACGCCCCGTTCCATTTCCGCTTTGCCAAGGCTTTTGATCCATTCGCAAAGCCCCTGCGTGGCGCGCATAACCGTGTAGATATTCATCATATTCAAGCCGTAACCGATCAAACCGCGCATACCTGCCGTACCGAATTCCAGCTCACCGCCAAAGCGGTATTCGATTTCTTTTTCGTCCTTTTGAATCGCCGCAAGCTCTTCTTTTCCCTCTTTGCAAAGCGCAGGATTATTTATCCATTCCGTATACTTTTCCTGATAGTTCATTCTTCTCTCCTTTTTGATTTTTTTATTTTTCCTCTTGTGTCGTATCGATATAATCAAAGAAATGCTCGCGATCGCCACGGTCGGGATTGCTGGCTATTCTTTCATACGTTATGAAATATTTTTTGCCTTTAATCGTGTAATAATACGCGTACTGCACGCAAATAAACAGGAAATAAGACGCAGGCACGGTGATAATGAGCGCACTGCCGACCGTAGCAATCGCCGCCATTACGTTCACGATAATCACGCCGTACACGCACGTGAGATAGGTCGAGAAAATTTTTGCGCGTTGTTTTCTTTCCGTTTTATCCTCGTACTTAAACGAATCGCGCAAACGTTTTTGATCGGTGGTCATGGCTGGCATTAAGCGCCCCGTGAGCGTCAGTTTCACCGCCTGCAAAATCACGATCGCGGTTACCGATAAAAACAGCGCGGGGAATATGTTGATAAAACGGATAAACAGATAACACAAAACAAACGTGAGCACGTCGAACGCAAAAGCGATCGGCACGTAGACGAGCGCGTAACGACAAGCCTTTCCGATATTCGTTAAATAGGACGTTGCCAGCGGCGTTTCCGTGTACGTGGACATCTTATCGTTCAGCACGCCGCCCACGGCAAAATAACAAAGCGTGTCGGCAAAACGGCTAAGCAAAAGCACGATAACGCATCCCACCGTTGCCAAAACGATACCTGCCGCCTTGGATGTTATGAGTATTGCCAAAGTATGTAACGTTCCGTTATCGCCGAAGATTTTATCCTTAATAAGGGCAAGCTGTTCGGCGTCCGCCGCGAAAAGCGCTTTGAAGAAACCGTTTGCGCCCGATAAAAGCATCTGCACGGGGGCGCTGTTCCAAAGCTCGATAAGCTCGGGCAGAATCATTGCAAAGCAGAGCGCGCCTGTAATCACCGCGATCACAAATTTATACAACAAAATTTTATAAACGTTTTTGAAATTTTCAAGTAATAAGCGAAAACTGTTTCTGAACAGCATTTTCTTTCTCCTTTGAAATTATCTTTGGTAATATTTCGTAAGATCGGCGCGCTCGATATGATCGAGATCAAAATACGCAATCTGCATACGTACGCAATATATCACGATCAAGAACGCGTACAACGCCGTTGAAAGTACCGTGAAAAGAACGGGGCTTGGCGCTAAGATCGCACACATGCAAATCAACGCCTCTACAAAAAACAAACTCAACATTTGACCGATAAGTATATGCCATTTTACGGGCGCGGAAAGCTGGTTGGAATAATAGAGTGCCTCCGCCGCCCGAAATCCCGTTATTTGCATACACGGTAGCCACAAATAGATAAGATTGATAGAATATAAAAGTGCAAAATGCATTGTTAAAAATACGATCACGCTAAAAATATACGCAAGCACCGTGAGCGTAAGGCGTGAAACGAAATACAAAAGCGCCGCCGTAATCAACGACCAAAGCTCGTAGAGCACGAACAGCAAAAACACGTATCCGCTCGTGGAAAGCAAATTATCGTTGAGTTTGGAAAAAACGCCATTGAACGTGCGCTTACCTATGCGCATATGCTTTTCCATCAACGCCATCATCAGCGACACGCAAAGCACGATCGCGATAATGCCGATAAACCCGAACGCCACCGCTTTCCAAGAGGCAAAATTCAGCACGGAAACAGCACGGAAAAGGTTTGGAAAATCCCAAGCATTCACGTTCCCCGAAAACAGATTTTCAAAGACGAAAATCAACGCCCCCTCGTCCGTAGACGCAGACAAAAACAAAGCGGGTAGCAAGGCGAACGGAAAAACGTAGAAAAAGTTTTTCAAAACGTATTGACAAGATTGCAACGTATACTTCATAAGTTATTCCTCTATATCACATTATAGCACAAAAAATATATCCTGTAAAGCGTTTTCCGAAAAAAACAAACGCTCAAACGATAAAAAAACTCCCTTTCGCAAAAAGGAGTTTTTTGAAATTTATACGATTTTTTGAAGGGTTTCCATTACGTAGTTCCCAAATTCTTCGCAGGTCGCGCCCGTATCGCGCCCCGTGATTACGTATTTCTTTTCTTCAAACGAGCAAATATCTAACGCGCGTTCGAGCTTATCCGCACGCTCCTGCAAACCGATATGCGATAAGAGCATTACGCACGCACGGAGCATTGAACAAGGATCGGCATATTGTCCTCTCCCCTCGGTGATCATACGCGGCGCGCTACCGTGGATCGCTTCGAACATTGCGTATTTTTTACCGATATTCGCACAGCCTGCCGTTCCCACACCGCCTTGGAATTCCGCCGCCTCGTCGGAAATGATATCGCCGTAGAGGTTGGGCAACAAAAGCACTTGGAAATCGCGACGGCGTTTTTGATCGACGAGCTTCGCCGTCATAATATCTGCATACCATTCGTCCGTTACGATATCGGGATACTTATCCCCTACCTTATGACAGTCTTCAAGGAAATTACCGTCCGTGGTTTTGATTACGTTCGCTTTCGTTACGAGCGACACTCTCTTGAAACCGTTCTTATGCGCGTAGTCGTAGGCAAGCTTTGCAATACGCTCCGAGCCTTGTTTGGTCGTTACCGTGAAATCGACCGCCAAATCGTCGGTGATATTAAAACCAGAAGAGCCGATCGCATAGCCACCCTCGGTATTTTCACGGAAGATCGTCCAGTTGATGCCCTCCTCGGGTACTTTCACGGGACGGATATTCGCAAACAGATCAAGCGCCTTTCGCATTGCCACGTTCGCCGATTCGATATTCGGCATACCGCTACCCTTTTGCGGCGTGGTCGTCGGGCCTTTCAAAATGATATGACAAGATTTGAGCTCTTCCATAACGTCGTCGGGAATGGCTTTTCCCTTTGCGATACGGTTTTCTATCGTCAATCCCTCTATATCCTTAAATTCGACTTTGCCCTCTTTCACAAGATCGTCCAAAATAAATTCGAGCACGCGTCGTGCCTGCGCGGAGATGATCGGTCCGATACCGTCGCCCCCACAAACGCCGATCTTCAACGTTTTAAGCTTGGTATAATCCACGAAATCGCCCTGCGCTTTCATATCTTCCACGCGCGTAAGCTGGTCTGCCATCAGTTTTCTGAATTTTTCGCAAGCCTTATCCAGCTGCGCTTTATATTCTGCTTTTTCCATAGCTTTATTTCTTCTCCTGTTTGGTATAATTCAATCTTCCGCCTGCGAGCAAAATTTCTCTTTGTCGCTTGGACAGCGTAAGCTTTAACGTTGCCGACTTACCGTTCGTTTTATTGACGAGCGTTGCCTCGTCCTTGCCTGCCACCGCCGCGGCAAAGCCTTGAATTTCAATGCAATCGCCCTCGTTAAAGTTATCGTAATCGTCGGGATTTACGAGCGTCATCGGCACGATACCGAAATTGATGAGGTTTGCCACGTGAATACGCGCAAAGCTTTTCGCCACCACCGCTTTAATGCCTAAATACAAGGGCACGAGTGCCGCGTGTTCTCTCGACGAGCCCTGCCCGTAATTCGCGCCACCCAAGATCACGCCGCCACCCTTTTTCTTCGCTCTTTCGGGGAAGTCTTTATCACAAACGGTAAAGCAAAACTCAGAAAGCTTGGGAACGTTAGAACGGTAGGGCAATACTTTCGTACCTGCCGGCATAATATGATCGGTCGTGATATCGTCGCCCACCTTTAAGATCAATTCGCATTCCAAATCTTTATCGGGCTCTTTCCCGACGGGAATAGGCTTGATATTCGGTCCGCGCTCCACTCTAACGCTTTCCATATCCTCCGCCTTTACGGGCATTTCGATCAAATTGTCGTTAATCTTGAACGCTTTTGGCATTTCCAAGCAAGGCGCTTTGCCGAGCGTCGTAGGATCGGTGAATACCCCTGCTACGGCAGACGCCGCCGCCGTTTCGGGGGAAACGAGATACACCTGCGCATCCGCAGTGCCACTACGCGCAAGGAAATTACGGTTGAACGTGCGCAAACTCACCCCAGCCGACTGCGGTGAAAAGCCCATACCGATACAAGGACCGCAAGCACACTCTAATATTCTTGCGCCTGCGTTAATGAGGTCGGCGAGCGCGCCGCACTCCGCAAGCATCGTATATACCTGTTTAGAACCAGGGGAAATGGACAAACTCACGTTTGGATGCACCGTTTTGCCTTTGAGCATGGCCGCAACCGTGAGCATATCCTGCATAGACGAATTCGTGCACGAGCCGATACATACTTGATTGATCGGCATACCCGAAAGCTCTGCCACCGATTTCACGTTATCGGGGCTATGCGGACAAGCGGCAAGCGGTTTCAACGAAGAAAGAT
>JAZNEZ010000099.1:0-2297 GCA_045588875.1 Candidatus Scatosoma sp.
GGCAGAGAGCTTGGCTTGTTTGCGATTATGAACGAGGGCAAGGGCTTGCCTTTCTTCCTGCCTCGCGGAATGGTACTCAAAAACGCGCTGATCGATTATTGGCGTCAAATCCACACGCGCGAGGGCTACGTGGAAGTAAATACGCCGATTATGCTCAACCGCACCCTTTGGGAAACGTCGGGGCATTGGTTCCATTACCGCGATAATATGTACACCACGAAAGTGGACGAAGAGGATTTTGCAATCAAGCCTATGAATTGCCCAGGGGGGATTCTCGTTTACAAAAACGAACCGCACAGCTATAAAGATCTGCCTATCCGAATGGGCGAGCTCGGGCTTGTGCACCGCCACGAAAAGTCGGGGCAACTGCACGGACTTTTTCGCGTGCGTTGCTTTACGCAGGACGACGCGCATATCTTTATGACGCCCGATCAGATTAAGGACGAAATTAAAGGCGTGGTAAGGTTGATTAACGAGGTGTACACGCTGTTTGGGTTTAAGTACCACGTGGAGCTTTCCACCCGTCCGGAAAATAGTATGGGTAGCGACGAGGATTGGGAAAACGCAACCGACGCGCTCCGCTGTGCGCTCGACGATATGGGCTTTAACTTCGTAGTGAACGAGGGCGACGGCGCGTTCTACGGTCCGAAGATCGACTTCCATTTGGAAGACTCGATCGGCAGAACGTGGCAATGCGGTACGATCCAGCTCGACTTCCAACTTCCCCAAAGATTTGAAATGGAATACGTGGGCGAGGACGGCGGTAAGCACCGCCCGATTATGGTGCACCGCGTGGTGTTCGGCTCGATCGAAAGATTTATCGGTATTTTAATCGAGCATTTCGCAGGGAAATTCCCCGTATGGCTTTCGCCCGTGCAGGCAAAGATCCTGCCGATCACGGACAGGCAGGTGGCGTACGCGAAAGAGCTTTGCGCGAAGATGAAAGAGGCAGGAATTAGAGTGGAAGTGGACGACCGCAGCGAAAAGATCGGCTATAAGATCCGCGAGGCGCAAATGGAAAAAGTGCCGTATATGCTCGTCGTGGGCGAAAAAGAGGCGGAGGCAGGTCAGGTTGCCGTTCGTCGTAGGGATAAAGGGGACATCGGCGCTGTGAGCGCGGACGAATTTATCTCCACCGTGAAAAAGGATATTGAAGAAAAAATCGTATTTTAATAAATATAAAATTTTTTTGAAAAATATAGAGAAATTGCTTGACAGAGGGTTTTGCTTTGTGTTATGATATGTAGGCTAAGCAGAAGCGAACCTTCTCGCCGTGCGGTTATGATCGGTACGGCTCGATAATTTTTCTACCGTGGAAAAGCGGAGATCATTATGCGAAAAAGGGTTGCTTGTGCAAAGGCAACCCTTTAATTTTTGCGTGAGGTATACGACCATAAAAGACCAGCATCAGATCAACGAAAATATTCGTGACAGAGAAATCAGAGTAATTTCCGCAAGCGGCGAACAGCTCGGTATTATGAGCGCGTCGGCTGCGCTCCGTATCGCCGAAGAGGAAAATCTCGACCTCGTGAAAATCTCTCCCAACGCCGTTCCGCCCGTGTGCAAGATTATGAACTACGGTAAGTTCAAATTCGAACAGGCAAAGCGTGAAAAAGAGAACCGCAAAAATCAGAAGATCGTGGAACTCAAAGAAATCTATCTTTCTATGACGATCGACGTGGGCGATCTCAACGTAAAAGCGAAAAAGACGATGGAAATGCTCGGCGACGGAAATAAAGTGAAAGTTTCTATCCGTATGCGTGGCAGACAGCAAGCGCACGCGTCGATGGGCGTGGACGTAATGCGTCGGTTTTTCGATATGCTCGGCGGTAAAGCGGTGATGGATAAAGAGCCTAAAACCGAGGGCAGAAACATTTTAATGATCTTATCTCCTGCCAAATAAGGGGAAATTTCCAAGGCGGACAAGCCTAACAAAGGCTCGTTAATAAAACAAGTAAATAAATTCGGAGGATAAACATATGCCTAAACAGAAAACTCATAGCAGCACGAAAAAGCGTTTCTGGCTTACGGGCTCTGGCAAAGTAAACAGAGCGCACGGCGGTAAAAACCACAAAGCGGAAACCAAGAACAGAAAGAGAAAGAGAAACCTGCGCCAAACCACGCTCGTTTCTGCGACCCAAGAGAGCACCGTGAAAAACATGATGCCCTACAAAGATTGAGAAAGGAGATAAACGAATATGCGTATTAAAAGAGCAGTTAACGCGGTGAAGAAGCGTAGAAAAATTTTTAAGCTTGCAAAAGGCTATTTCGGTAACAAGAGCAAATCGTATAGAATC
>JAZNEZ010000100.1:0-2340 GCA_045588875.1 Candidatus Scatosoma sp.
TTCCCCCAAAAGTAAACGGATTTGATGAAAAAATCGAAAAAAATCGCGCTATTTCCCCAAAAAAGAGGGGGAAATAGCGCGCCGTTAGCCGTCGTTAAATCGCGGTATAGCCGCCGTCTACGGGCAAAATCACACCCGTAACGTAGGAAGACTCGTCCGCCGCAAGGAAAATCGCCGCGGAATTGAGCTCGCCCTCTTTGCCGTAACGCCCAACGGGCACGGTCGCTTTCATATACTGCGTGAACGCGTCGGTGTTGAGTACGTCCACGGTAAGCTCGGTCGCAAAGTACCCAGGGCAGATCGCGTTGCAGGTAATGTTGTATTTTGCAAGCTCCGCCGCCACCGCTCTCGTGAAGTTGACCACGCCGCCCTTGGACGCGTGATAAGCCACGGTATCGATTGCAGGGTTACCTACCAAACCGTACATAGACGCGATATTGATAATACGCCCATAGTTGTTCTTTTTCATAATGTTCGCGAACGCGCGCGTTACGTAGAATACGCTCGTCATATCGGTATTGATCGTGAAATCCCATTCGTCGTTGGTCATTTCAAGTACGCCTGCGTTCTTTGCCGAGCCTGCGCAGTTAACGAGAACGTCCACCTTTCCAAACTCTTTTTCCACCGTTGCCGCGACTTCGTCAACCATTTTAGAATCGGTAACGTCGCACTTCAAGGGCAAGCATTTCACACCCATTGCACGCAGCTCCGTCGCCAACGCCTCTAACTTCTCCAACCGTCTTGCCGTGATCACGAGATCTGCTCCCTGCGCGGCGTAACCGCGCGCCATTTGTGCACCCAAACCCGACGACGCGCCGGATACGACTACCACTCTGCCTTTCAAGCTAAACATAAAAAACTCCTTTTTTCGGGCCACCCTGATTATTTTTTGCCCATTCATACTATCATAGAAAAAATGAAAAGGCAAGTGAATTTTAACACATTTTCAAAATTAGATAAAAGTTTATCGATTTAGCGATAAAAAAGAGGTAAAAAGCTTGAAATTCGGTTTGACTTTTTATAAAAAGCAAGGTATAATGTGAAAGGATAAAACGGGGTACGCCCCAAAATAAAAGTACAAGGAGAGAAGGATTATGGCAAACGTATGCGTCATTACGGGCGGCGGCAGCGGTATGGGATTAGAGGCTGCTAAATTTATGCCCAAGGACAAAATTATCGTAATTTCGGGCAGAACGATGAGTAAGCTCGAAAAGGGTGTGGAGGAGCTGAAAGCGCTTGGTTACACGGCTTACGCAAAAACCTGCGACACGTCTTCGCGCGAGAGCGTGAAAGAGCTCGTAGCATTTGCGACGGAGCTTGGCGAGGTGAAGAACGTGATCAATTCGGCAGGGGTATCGCCTGCAATGAAAGGTACGCAGGAGGGAATACTCCGCATCAACGCGCTTGGCACAGTGTATATCAATCAAGAATTTTCCAAGGTTATGAACGCGGGTAGCGTGATCGTAGACGTTTCGTCCAACTCGGCGTATATTCTGCCGTCGATGATCATTCCCAAGAAAGCGTATAAGCTTGCGGAAACGGACGAAGAGCTGTTCTTGAAAAAGCTGATCAAGAGAAGTAATCTTGCCAAGGGCGAATATCAGCGCAAAGGCTTTGCGTATTCGCTTTCCAAGAACTTCGTGGTGTGGTACGCGAAAAAATGCGCGTTCGAATACGGCAAAAAGGGTATCCGCGTGGTATCGTTGAGCCCTGGGCTTATCGCAACGGATATGGGCAATTTGGAGAAAGAGGACGGCGGTATGCTCATTCCTTTCTCTGCGGAAGAGAGAATGGGTAAACCTGAAGAGCTGGGCTTTGCGCTCGCAACGGTTGCGGACGAAAGAAACGGCTATCTTGCCGGCGTAGACGTACTTTGCGACGGTGGCTCGACCAACGGTATGAAAGAATTTAAGAAGAAGAAATAAGTAAAAATTTAACGGCGGTTTGCAACTGAGCAAACCGCCGTTTTTCTTTTAATATCCGTTAATCAATCCAAGTAGATAATCTGCTGAAACGTCGAAAATTTCGCACAATTTTTTTAAGGAAGATATATTAGGTTCTTGTTTATTTTGTTCCCAATAAAAAACGGTGGATTGAGCCTGTCCAATTTTTTCAGCAAGCTCTTTTTGCGTAAATCCTTTTTCTTTTCTTAAATCTTTTATTTTTTCACCAAAACCATTCATATAATTATTATATCAAAAATATCATAAAAATGATTGACAAAATCATAATTATGATTTATAATAATAAAAAAATCATAATTGTGATTACAGGAGAATTAAAAATGACAAAGAAAAAACAACTGACTGAACAAGAAATTTTTTGTGGAATGCCATATTT
>JAZNEZ010000101.1:0-2448 GCA_045588875.1 Candidatus Scatosoma sp.
TCCTCAAACACGCGAATAAATTCCGCACCGATAATCTTACGTTTCTTTTCCGGCTCTTCCACGCCGGCGAGCTTGGAAAGGAATCTTTCCACCGCGTCTACGTATACAAGGTTCGCGTCCATTTCGTCGCGGAACACCTGCACAACCTGTTCGGGTTCGCCCTTTCTTAAAAGTCCGTGATTGACGTGTACGCAAACGAGCTGTTTACCGATTGCCTTAATCAAAAGCGCCGCTACGACGGAGGAATCTACCCCACCCGATAATGCGAGCAGTACTTTCTTATCTCCCACCTGCGCACGGATATCTGCCACCTGCTCGGCGATAAACGCGTCGGCAAGTTCTTTCGTGTTGATTCGTGCCATTGTTTCGGGACGTACGTTATTACTCATAAATTTTTATCTCCTAAAATTAAAATTCGTTAGTGTTGGGAATAGTTAGGCGCTTCTTTACTGATCGAAATATCGTGAGGGTGGCTTTCAATCAAGCTGGCGTTGGTAATACGCACGAATTCCGAGCTCGTACGAAGTTCCTCCACCGTCGGTTTACCGCAATACCCCATACCTGCGCGCAAGCCGCCTTTCATTTGATAGATAACTTCCGCCACACTACCGCGATAGGGCACGCGCCCCTCCACGCCCTCGGGTACGAATTTTTTCGTTCCCTCTTGGAAATATCTATCGTTACTGCCTGCCGCCATCGCACCGAGCGAGCCCATACCTCTATACACCTTATAGCTTCTGCCCTGATACAATTCCACTTCCCCAGGGCTCTCGAGCGTACCGGCAAGGAGGGAGCCGATCATAACCGCACTTGCGCCTGCCGCGAGCGCTTTTACGATATCGCCGCTGTATTTAATACCGCCGTCCGCGATAATGCGCTTGCCGAGCTTGTCCGCCATTTCCGCGCAATCCATAACCGCCGTGAGCTGGGGCACGCCGATACCTGCCACGATACGCGTTGTGCAAATCGATCCAGGACCGATACCCACTTTCACTACGTCCGCGCCCGATTTGATAAGCGCTTCCGTCGCCGCCGCCGTCGCCACGTTCCCTGCCACGAGCGTAATATTGGGGAATTTCGCGCGAATTTCTTCTATCTTTTTAAGGACGCCTGCCGAATGACCGTGCGCCGTGTCGATCGTGATCACGTCTGCTCGAGCCTCGATAAGCGCCGCGATACGATCCATTGTATTCGCCGCGGTACCGACCGCCGCGCCGACCAACAGTCTGCCGTTCTCGTCGCGCGCGGAGTTGGGGTACTGAATGGATTTTTCGATATCCTTAATCGTGATAAGTCCTTTGAGATATCCCTGTTCGTCCACGATCGGGAGTTTTTCAATACGGTGCTTGCCAAGAATTTTCTGCGCCTCTGCAAGCGAAGTCCCTACGGGCGCGGTAACGAGCCCCTCTTTCGTCATAATATTGGAAATAGGTTGTTCGTAATTACTTTCAAAACGCAAGTCGCGGTTGGTTAAAATTCCGACGAGCTTACCCTCTTTCGTAATAGGGACGCCGCTAATACGGTATTTTTCCATAAGCGCCAGCGCGTCTTTCACGAGGTTATCGGGCGCGAGGAAAAACGGATCGGTGATAACGCCGTGTTCGCTACGTTTTACCTTGTCCACGTGCGACGCCTGCTCCTCGATCGACATATTTTTGTGTATCATACCGATACCGCCCTCACGCGCTATAGCGATTGCCATACGGCTTTCCGTTACCGTATCCATCGCCGCGCTCATTAAGGGCAAGTTGAGCTTGATCTTATCCGAAAGACGGGTTTTAAGGTCTACGTCAGCCGGCAAAACGTTCGACGCCTGCGGAATCAAAAGCACGTCGTCAAACGTAAGTCCTTCTTTTACGATTTTGCTACTCATAGGTGTTTCTCCTTGTATAAAAAAGTTTAATTTTTTCCTTTATATAAAGTAAATGGATTGATCTCCGTTATGGGCAAACCTATCCATTTAACCGTTTTGTAACAAGCCGCGTATCGCCTCGTAATACCCCTTATCCGTATCCGAAAACGCGCTCGTATCCATTTCGTTCATTTTTTCTAAAACAGCGTTCGCCGTTTCGCTATCGCCGTTAGAAAGCGCCGACAAAAGCACCGCCGCGATTGCGTTATTTTCGGGAAAAGCCTCTCCCACCAGCGCAAACGCCTTTTCGATCGCCTCCGTCTTTTCCCCAAGACGGTATTTCGCTACGCACACCTGCCCGTAGACATACTGCTCGTAGCCGCCCTTACTTGCAATCTCCGCGTTCCGTTTTTGACAGTACGCGTTAAATTCGTCGTCCGCGATAAACGCCTCGCCACACGTTTCCACGCTTGCGTAGTTCTCCGCGCCGATCGCGGTTTCAGTGGCAAACGCCGCGTAATATACCTCGCCCGTGTAGGCGTACGCACGGTTGGCGTAGTGAATACTTGCGGAATCCATACCAAGCTCGTAGGTCA
>JAZNEZ010000102.1:0-2926 GCA_045588875.1 Candidatus Scatosoma sp.
CGACTTCGTCGTATTCAATATTTGCCACGATCCAATCAAAAATAGCTCTCGTTTTTTCGGCGTCGGTAGTCAAATTTTGCGTAAGCGAAAGGGCAAGGTCCTTAATTTCCTTATATTTATCCAACGCGCAGAAAGGAATAAACTGTAAAAACGGACGGGTTTTCGCCGCTTTTTCAAAAAGTTCCGTGGCGATTTCAACGCTACGGGTATTTGTTTTTTCAGCGTACTCCCTCATCGTCATCTCCGGCATTGGAGGGAGTTCTTCGCCGATTTTCCGTATACTGCAACCTTGTATCTTGTAATCGTATTCTTCGAATCCCTTTGCGTTTTCCGTATAATAAACGACGGGAGCAAAAGCGGAGGAATGTCCGGCTGTGTTTCTTCGCCACAATGCGTCCGGTTCAAGCTCGGGGCAATCCCCCTCGAAATAAATTTTCTCCACCCCGAAACAATCTAACAGAGCATTCGTTTCGATTTTTTTAACGTCTGTTTCAAAGGTTATCGTGTGGACGTATTCGTAATAACCGATTGCCGAAATGGTGGAAATATTATCCGAAAACACAAGCTCTCGAAGTTCGTCGCGTTTTTCCGTCCAACTATTTTCAAACGCAAACGAATCGCTTTCGATTTTAACGGCAAAACTTGAATTGTTCACGTTAATAAGTCCTTCGCTTACAACAGAGGGAATCTTGGATGAAACCGTTAAACGGTAGCCCTCTTCCGCATCGCTAAACGTTAAAAGAAGAACGTCGGACAACTCAAAGATCAACTGACAATCTTCACAAACGTAATACGTTTTCATTGATTCAATAAAGCCGTCGAGCAACCAAGGCAAATCTTTTAGACGCAGAGAATGTTCACAATCGGGAACGGCTTGTTCGGTTTTAGCGTCGCAACCTTTGCATTTCGCCGTCATCGTTACGTTATCTACGCTTTTCCACATAGAATAATCGAAATCGTGATCTTTTTTAGGGATTTCGACGTACGTTGAAAAGTCGCAATCGGAGCGATAACACTTTTCATACCTATCCCAACCGACTTCCGTGCAAGTGGGTGCCTGCGCCTCGCGAGGAAATAAATCGTGCCCGAGTTTCTCTATCGTCTCGCCATATTCTAAAAAGTCGCAACGACCACACGTTACGTAGTGATAGCCGTCCTCCGTGCAAGTAGCCATTTCTATCTCAAAATTTATCTCGTGTCCGAGTTCCTTGATTTCTACGTAAGTGGAATAAATACAACGAGTACACCGCTGGTAGTTATCCCAACCGACTTCCTCGCAAGTGGGTGCTTGCGCCTCGAAAGAAATTAAGTCGTGTCCTATTTTCTCAATTTCCACGTACGTTGAAAACTCGCTACGGTTACACCTCTCGTAGTTGTCCCAACCGATTTCCGCGCAAGTTGGCTCTTGCGCCTCGCAAGAATACAAATCGTGCCCATACTTTTCTAATTCTATGTACGTGGAATAATCGCAACGCTTGCACCTTTCGCTATGATAACCGTCCTCCGTGCAGGTTGCCTCTTGCAAGTCCACAAGCAAGTCGTGTCCCCCTGCCACAATCGTTTCACGCTCCTCGTGAGAAGAATCGAGCGTACAGGTTCTAACTTTTTCCCCGTCCTCTGTGCAGGTTGCCTCTGTAACGATTTGCCATTCACCCCAAATATGCTCGTGCTCACTTCCCGTTTGCGTATTTCCCCCCAGAAAGGAAAGGTCGCAAGCAGAAGCAAAAATGCATAAGCCCAACGCCATAAGGACGTTGAGCAAAAGCAATAACGATTGTTTTAGGATTTTCATAATGGTATATCCTCAAATTTCATTCAATTGAAAAATTCACGATAGATTGCGCGGATACATTCCTCGCATTTATCGTTGTCTACACCGACGATAATATTCAGCTCGCTCGAACCCTGATCGATCATAATCACGTTGATGTTCGCCTCTGCCAGCGCTTTGAAAAGGCGCGCGGAAGTACCGATATTGTTTGCCATACCGTGCCCCACCGTCGCTACGAGCGCGATATTTTCGTGCGTGTAGATTTTATCCGGCTTTACCACCGCTTTCATTTCCTCAATCAACGTTTCCTGCATACCGTTTTTCAAATACGCATTATCGATCACGAGGGACATCGTATCAATACCCGAGGGCAGATGTTCAAACGAAATGCCGTGCTTTTCGATCACGGACAACACCTTACCGACAAAACCGACCTCGCTGTTCATCATAGATTTTTCTATGGAAATAACGGTGAAGTCTTTTTTGCCTGCAATACCCGTAACGATATATTCCTTGGGATCGCGCGTGAACGTTTTTACGATATACGTACCTGCGTCGTCGGGGCGGAAGGTGTTCGCAATACGAATGGGAATACCTGCGCTACGCACGGGAAAGATAGATTCGCTATGTAACACGTTCGCGCCCATATACGAAAGCTCTCGAAGTTCTTGATAGGTCAGCTCTTCAATACATTTCGGCGAACGCACGATTCGCGGATCGCACGCGTAAAAACCGCTTACGTCCGTCCAATTCTCATAGAGGGAAACGGACGCGCCCCGCGCTACGATCGAGCCCGTGATATCGCTACCGCCACGGGAGAAGGTTTTGATTTTTCCGTCCGCGCCCAAGCCGTAAAAACCGGGTACGACGGCGCGCGGATACCGCGAAAGCACCGCTTTTGCGAGGTCAAAAGTTTCTTCCGACAACACGCCGTTCTCGTTGAAACGGATAAACTCGGTGGGATCGACGAAAGGAACGCCAAGCACCGCGGACATAATTTTCGCGGAAAGGTATTCCCCGCGCGACGCGCAGTAATCCGCGCCCGCGCCGTCAAGCGCGGTCGCGTAAATCTCGTCAAGCTCCGCTTGCATACCCATATCCGTGCCGATTTCCGTTTGTATACTTAAAAAGCGCGTGCGAATCTTTCCAAAAATT
>JAZNEZ010000103.1:0-5995 GCA_045588875.1 Candidatus Scatosoma sp.
GAAAGATCGATCACCGTGCTTTGCCCTTCCGCGCCAAGTGCCGCCACCACGAGCGCCGCGCCGCCGCGAAGATCGCTTGCCGTAACCTTAGCACCGTGCAATTTCTCCACGCCGCGAATGACCGCCGTGCGACCGCGCACGGTTACGTCCGCGCCCATACGTTTGAGTTCCATTGCGTACTTATAACGGGTTTCGAATAAATTTTCCACGACGAGCGTCGTACCCTTTGCCGTGCAACAAAGCGCGGAATACTGTGCTTGCAGATCGGTGGGAAACCCAGGGAAAGGCATCGTTTCCACCAGATCGACGGATTTGAGCCTACCACTACTCGCTAAGATTATTTTATCATTTTTCGTATGTATTTTGCAACCGTTTTCACGCAATTTATGTAAAAGTGCCGCAATATTTTCAGGCGGAACGCCGTTTACTTCGATTTCACCGCCGCAAATCGCCGCGCCGATTAAATACGTGCCCACTTCGATTCTATCGCCCATCGGCGTATAGTCCACGCCGTGCAAGCTTTTTACACCCTCGATCACGACCGTACCGCCGCCTGCGCCGCGTACGTTCGCGCCCATGGCGTTCAAAAAATTTTGCAGATCGACGATTTCCGGCTCTTTCGCCGCGTTACGAATCACCGTGATCCCCTCCGCTTTCACGGCGGCGAGAATGATATTCTCCGTCGCGCCGACGCTGGGGAAATCGAGCAATATTTCCGCGCCCACCAGCCGATCTGCCTCGCACTCTATGTAGCCGCCCTCTTCGTTGATCTTCACCCCCAAGCGTTTCAAGCCCGAAAGATGCAAATCAATGGGGCGAAGTCCTATATCGCACCCCCCAGGGTAGGATATTTTCGCCCGACGGAATCTCGTTAAAACAGAACCGAGCATAAAAACGGAAGAACGCAGTTCCTTCGTAAGCCGCGGTGGGATTTCGTGGGAAACTGCGTTGGAGCTGTCGATAACGGCGCAATCCTTTTGCCTTTTTATATTGCAACCGACCTCGCTTAATATGCGTATCATATTCTCCGCGTCGGTGATCGTCGGCACTCCTCTGATTTTTACTTGTTCATCGGTTAAAACGGATGCGGCAAGCAGGGGCAACACCGCGTTTTTCGCGCCTTGCGCTTGCACTTTGCCGTACAGTTTTTCACCGCCGTCTATGATAAATGTATCCATACGTTAAAGCTCCTTATGCTTTATTGTATGAAACGAATCACTCTTTTTGTGCCCTGCCGCTCTTTCGGGAAACGGAATATAAAATCCCCATCGACGCCATCGTAATGATCAAAGAAGTGTTCCCCGAGCTCACGAGTGGTAACGGCAAGCCGGTAGGCGGTATACTGCCACTCACCACGAGCGCGTTGATCACCGTCTGTATGCCGTATACGAGCGTAATGCCCGACGCCATTAAAAAGGAGAAAAAATCGTTCGCCTCGCGCGCCGCCTTAATACCCCGAAACACGAGCAAAGTACAGATCGAAAACAGAACGAGTATACCGACAAAACCGAGCTCTTCGCCTATGATCGACAAAATGAAATCGCTTTCGGCGAACGGTAAAAAACGATATTTTTGACGGGAATTGAAAAGTCCCGTACTGAACCAACCGCCGTTGCCGAGGGCATAGAGAGATTGTATGAGCTGATACCCCTCTCCCCTCGGATTTTCCCAAGGATCGAGGAACGCACTTAATCTCGAAAGCCGATAAGGCTCTATTAAAATCAAGATAGGCACGACGAGCAATGCAGGCACGAAAATCACGAGGAAATGTTTCATCTTCATACCGCCGAGAAACAGCATTGCCAGCATCAAAAGTCCCACGCACATTGTAACCGACATATTCGGCTCGATAATGATAAGCACGCAAATCGCGCCGCCTGCCGCAAGCACGGGCAATACCCCCTTGAATGTGCGCATTTCTCCCATATTTTCCGATACGTACGCCGAGGCAAAGATCACGAACCCGTATTTAGCGAGCTCGGAGGGTTGCACGGTTACGCCGCCGATCCCTATCCAACGGGTAGCGCCATAGTTACTTTTCCCTATCCCAGGGACGAACACCAACGCGAGTAATATGATCGGCACAATCAGCGCCACCCAGCGTACCTTTTTGCCTTTCAGTTTTTGATAATCAAACCTTCCGCAAAATAGCATCAACACAAAGCCCAAAACGAATCCGATCGCCTGCTTTTTTACGAAATACCATTCGTCGCCGTACTGCGTTTTCGCTACGTAGCCGCTCGCCGAATATACCGCTACCATTCCAAACGCCGCCAAAAGGGTGGTGAGAACGAGTATGGAAATATCTCCGCGCGGCTTATTCGATTTCTTCTTCCGTAGTCCCGACAAGTTCGTCGTCTTTACCATGGAGATCGTCGTTACTTTCATCACCGTCGGACGTGGCGGACTCTTCTTGGGGCTGGGTTTCTTGGGGTTTTTGTTCTTCCCCGAGCGAATGGACGATTCGGACAAACGTATCACCTCTCTCTTCATAACTTGCAAACTCGTCAAAGCTTGCGCTTGCGGGACTTAACAGCACCGTTTGACCGCTCGTTGCAATCATAGCGGCAACGCGAACGGCAAACTCGAACTTATCGCAAAGAGTGATCCTTTCAAACGACTGTTCTCTTGCGCATTTATATAGTTCGTGTCTGTTTTCCCCGTATAACACGGCGTGCACGACGTTAGAAGAGGACAGCGCGGAAAAGAGCGCGGCATAATCGTAGCCTTTATTTTTACCGCCGAGTAGCAACACCGTTTCCGTTTTCATACACCGCACCGCTTTCACCGTCGCGTCTACGTTCGTGCCCTTGGAATCGTCGATATACGTTACGCCGTTGACCTCGCCTACACTTTCAATACGGTGTTTTACCCCCTTAAAAGAGGAAAGCGCCGCCACGATATCTTCCGTTTTTACGCCCATTATTTTCGCCGCGGCAACCGCCGAAAGCGCGTTTTGGATATTATGTAAGCCGTGGATAAACAGCTCGCTTGCGGCGCATATTTTTTCGCCGTTATAATACAGCTCGCCGTTTTCGTAATACGCGCCGTTCACCCGTTCACGCACGGAAAACCAAACGATCTTTGCTTTCGTCTTTTCCGCAAAACCGCGCACGATTCGGTCGTCGTAATTGAGCACGGCATATTCCGCCTCGGACATATTTTTGAGTAGCTTGGCTTTGAGGAAAATATAATTTTCCATATTATAATGCCGATTTAAGTGGTCCTCCGTAACGTTGAGCACGATCGCCACGTGCGGACAAAGGGAATTGAGCGTTTCAAGCTGAAAGCTGGATATCTCCGCCACCGCCACGCCGTTTTCCTCCAACTCCCAAAAATCGAGCATAGGCGTTCCCACGTTACCGCACGCTTTGGCGCTAATTCCGCCTGCTTGGAGAATTTCCGTGAGCAGGGAAACGGTGGTCGTTTTTCCGTTCGTGCCCGTGATCGCCACCACGGGGCAACGCATATACCGCGCCGCAAGCTCCGTTTCCCCTACGACCGCTTTGCCGTTGCGCTTGAACGCTACCGCAAGCGGATGATCAATGGGTATCCCAGGGCTTAACACGAGTACGTCGCAAACCTCCGCCGTTTTCATCAAACGGTCTTTGGGTACACGCTTTGCCCCCTTTTCTTCCAGCTCGCGCATCGTCGTTTCGATCCGTTCGCTCGATACGTCGTCGTAAATATACGTTTTTGCGCCCCGACTTAATAAAAATTCCGCGCTTGCACGCCCCGAACGGGATAAACCGAGCACGAAAAAGATTTGTTGATTAGGATACATAGCACTCCTCCTCTCCTGATATTGATAACGTTTATAACGCCGCGGCGATACAAACCGCGCCTGCCACCAAGGTTATGATAAAATATGCGTACGAAATCTTCGTTTCCGAAAATCCTTTTTCTTGAAAATGATGATGCACGGGCGCCATCAAAAACACGCGCTTTCCGTCCGTTGCCTTGAAATACGCCACTTGAATGATAACCGTCGCAACGGAAAACACGAACGCGATTCCCACGATCGCGATATACAGCGCGTTACCCGTGAACACGCCGATACACGCGGCAAAGCCGCCGAGCGCAAGCAAGCCCGTATCCCCCATAAATATCGACGCAGGCGAAGAATTGAAAAGCAGATACGCAAGCAACGCCCCCGTCAGACAAAAGCAGAGCGTGGAAAGGGGCGCGGCTTTCCCCTGCATTGTGATCAATATTCCGAGCGCCGTAAAAAAGGGTACGCTCGTACCTGCCGCCAAACCGTCCAAGCCGTCCGTGAGGTTTACGGCGTTTACCGTGGCGAGAAACACGAACACCGCAAGTGGCAAAATCCACCAACCGATCTCGACGGTTATATTCCAAAACGGGATATTTAATTTCGTCAAGCCTATGCGCAGACAATAAATGCCTGCAAGCACGGCGATACTCGTTTGAAAGGCAAATTTCTGCCACGCACGCAGTCCTAAATTTTCTTTATGCTTTTGCTTTAAGAAATCGTCGAAAAGTCCCACGGACATATACGCGAGCCCGACGACCGCCGTGAGCACGAACGTACGCTCGACTTTTTGAACGAACAGAAACGCCGTTAGCAAAGCCGCCGCCACGAACGCAAGTCCGCCCATCGTCGGCGTGCCGCCTTTGCTTTTATGTTCTTTTACGTAAACGAGGATATTTTGCCCTGCTTTCAACTTCCGCAAAAGCGGAATAAGCAAAAAACAAAACAGCAGGGATATAAAAAACGCGGTAAGCGCGGCGAGTATATACGTTTTCATCAAGTTCTAATCAGGAGAGTTTCCTTTTTTCCTTTATTATTTTTTCGATTATATCATTGTCGTTGAAAGAATATTTTATACCCATAATCTCCTGATACTCTTCTCCGCCCTTGCCTGCCACGAGCAATACGTCCCCCTTTTGCAGAGTATCGATCGCGTATTCGATCGCCTTTTCTCTATCGGGCACGACGACGTATTTCATAGAAAACCTACGATACCCCCTTTCGATATCCGAAATGATATCGAGCGGATCTTCGTAGCGCGGATTATCCGAGGTCAGCACGCAAAAATCACTGTTCTTTGCCGCCGTTTCTCCCATAATCGGGCGTTTACTTTTATCGCGGTTGCCACCGCAACCGAACAGACAAACGAGCCGACCGCGACAATGGGTACGCAATGCCGTCAGCGATTTTTCCAAGCCGTCGGGCGTGTGCGCGAAATCTACGAATACCTCGCCGTGATAGCTTGCCGCGCGCTGTAACCTACCGTTCACCCCTTTCAACGCCGAAAGACCTTTCGACACCGACGCCGTTGCCACGCCCAGCTCCGTGGCGCACGCCGCCGCCGCGAGCGCGTTATACACGTTATGCCGTCCCGTGAGCGAAAGGGAAACGCGACAAAGGGTATCGTTGATATTCAGCATACATTCGCTGCCGTTTAACGTTTCGTTCGTAATCAACGCAAACGCGTCTACGGGGGTATTCAGCCCGTAATATACCGTTTTAACGCCTTGTATATTTTCCCGTACTTTCCCGAACTCCCTGCCCGTTTCCTCGTCGCCGTTAAGCACTGCGATCGGGCACATTTGACTTGCAAACAAACGGCTTTTCGCGGCTTTATATTCCGACATAGTAGAAAAAAAGTCCAAATGATCCTGCGTGAAATTCGTAAACACGCAAGCGCGGAAACGCACGCCTGCGACCTTATTATAATATAGTGCGTGCGCGGAAACCTCCATTACCGCGTATTCCACGCCCTCTGCGCACATCTGCGCAAGCGTTTTCTGTAATTCGATCGGGTCGGGCGTCGTGAGCGTAGGCGCAAGCTTTTTATCCCCGTAACTTACGCCGAGCGTACCGATAACGCCCACCGATTTTCCGTCTGCCTCTAAAATCGAGGCAAGCATATGCGCGGTGGTCGTTTTTCCGTTCGTGCCCGTTACACCGATCACCTTCATTCGCTCGGAGGGATAACCGTAAAACGCCGCCGCCACGAGCGCAAGCGCT
>JAZNEZ010000104.1:0-2690 GCA_045588875.1 Candidatus Scatosoma sp.
CGAAAGCTGATCGTTCTTGCTCCCCCCTGGTTGAATGATTGCCGTGATTCCTGCTTTCACACATTCCTCCACGCAATCGGGGAAGGGGAAGAACGCGTCGCTCGCCATTACCGAGCCTTTCGCAAGTTCCCCTGCGTGCGCGATCGCCTGTTGCGCCGCCCAAATACGATTGGTCTGTCCCATACCGATACCCGTCGTTCTATCTTTCAAGCCGATCACGATGGCGTTGGATTTCGTGTATTTTACCACCTTCCAGTTGAACAGCAACGCTTTCATTTCCTCGTCCGTGGGCGCGCGGTCGGTTACCACTTTCACGTTCTCTTCCGCAAACAACGTTTCGTCGTAGTCTTGAATCAGCAAACCGCCGTATACCTTTTTCATATCGTAGGCGCTCGCCTCTCTTCTTTCGCGGATATCGGGCAGTTCTAAAAGTCGGATATTTTTCTTGGTTTTCAAAACTTCGAGTGCTTCGTCCGTAAAGCCCTCCGCGATCACGATTTCGATAAAAATCTTGTTAATCTCTTTCGCCGTAGCCTCGTCCACCACGCGGTTGATTGCAAGTATACCGCCGAACACGGAAACGGGATCGCTCTCGTACGCCTTAATATACGCGTCGTGAATGGTTTCGCCCACGCCCACACCGCAAGGGTTCGCGTGCTTGCTTGCCACCACGCAGGGCTCGTCAAATTCTTTCACGAGTTCGAGCGCGCCGTTTGCGTCGTTGATATTGTTATAGGAAAGCTCCTTACCCCAAAGCTGTTTTGCCTTGGAAAGCGAGCCTGCGCGGATAAATTCCTCGCTATAATAGGACGCGCCTTGGTGGGGATTCTCGCCGTAGCGCATATCCTGCGCCTTTTCATAGGCGAACGTGATACTGTCGGGATAACGAATATCGAGCTGTTGCGCCAAGTAGTTGGAGATCATACTGTCGTACACAGCCGTATGCGCGAATACCTTATATTGCAGATATTTCTTGGTGTCGAGGGTGATTCCGCCGTTTTCAAGCTCGGAAAGTACGCGTTCGTAGTCCTTGGGATCGACCACGACCGCGACGTCTTGATAGTTCTTCGCCGCCGCGCGGATCATCGTAGGACCGCCGATATCGATATTCTCCACCGCGTCCGCAAAGGTTACGTTCGGCTTGGAAATCGTCGCTTTGAACGGATACAAATTCACCGCCACCACGTCGATCGTGTTAATGTTAAGCTTTTCAAGCTGTTCCATATGTTCGGGGTTGGAGCGCATTGCCAAAAGCCCTGCGTGTACGATCGGGTGCAACGTTTTCACGCGCCCGTCCAAACATTCGGGAAAGCCCGTGAGCTCGCTGATGCCGATCACGGGAAGCCCCGCGTCTTTTAACGCTTTCGCCGTTCCGCCCGTGGAAATGATCTCAAAATCGCAAGCGATAAGTCGCTTACAAAAATCCACGATGCCCGTCTTGTCCGATACGCTGACTAATGCTCTTTTTTTCATAATATGGTATACCTCTGTAATTTTTTACAAATATTTGGGAAAACTATGGATATGATTATCTTGTATATCCTGCTTATTGCGTATATCGCCGCTATCAATTTCTACGCGTTCCTGCTCGTCAAATCGTTGAGCGCGAGCGAACGGGAGTCGGAAGTAAACCGTCAAGCCGCGCCGCTTGTCGAGCCCTCGCAATGTACGCCGCCGCAAAAATTTATCGGTAAACTTTGCATTACGGGCGCGCTCGGTGGTGCGATTGCTATTTACGTATGTATGTTCATTTTCAAGTTCCGGCGTTCCGATTTGTTGCTAATGGTGCTAATGCCACTGCTTGGGGTTTTGAACGTGTATTTATGGGTGATTTTATTCCGTTCGGGGTTCGCCTTTTTGGTGGTACGCTAAAAAAATCGTACTTCCGTAATATATTATAGCACTTTTTTTGAAAATAGGGAAATGAAAAGAGGTGGATTTTTCACTTTTTCTTATTTGAGTGAAAAAATCACATTTTTTTGATAATTTTTGTAAAAACAGAAAATAATTAAAATTTTTCCGAATTTTTTGAAAAAAAGCGCGAAAATGATTTGACAATTTTTTAGAATAGTGCTATTATATACAGGCGTTGTCGATACGGCGTCGAAGTGTGACGAATGCGGGTGTAGTTCAATGGTACAATTCCACCCTTCCAAGCTGGCCGCGTGGGTCCGATTCCCAGCCCCCGCTCCACTTATTTAGCGGGCGTTTCCGTAATCTGCGCCTGTAGCTCAGTTGGATAGAGCAACGGCCTTCTAAGCCGTGTGTCAGGAGTTCGAATCTCTTCAGGCGCACCAAAATATGGCGGGTGTAGCTCAGTTGGTTAGAGCGCCAGATTGTGGCCCTGGAGGCCGTGAGTTCGATTCTCTCTGCCCGCCCCACTTACTTTTGCCATTGGGGTGTCGCCAAGTGGTTAAGGCACCGGATTTTGATTCCGGCATTCGTAGGTTCAAATCCTGCCACCCCAGCCACCTTGTGGCAAACCGCTAAATATATTCGGCCCATTAGCTCAGTCGGTAGAGCACTTGATTTTTAATCAAGGTGTCCGGAGTTCGAGCCTCCGATGGACCAGCAGACGAGGATGATTAGCTCAGTTGGTAGAGCAACTGACTCTTAATCAGTGGGCCCAGGGGTCGAGTCGCTGAACGTCCACCAGATACACGCATTTATGCAAGAAAATATGCATAAAT
>JAZNEZ010000105.1:0-1645 GCA_045588875.1 Candidatus Scatosoma sp.
AAGGCAGAATGATCCAAGAAATATCGGCAAAGGAAATGGAAAACAGGGCGCGCGTGTTCGTATCCTTAAAAACGAAAGATATGCAGGGTGCGAAAGCCGTTTTGAAAAAAAGGTTTGAAAACGTAAGGCAAGAAGAAGAGTATCTTCGCGTATACGACGTGGACGATACGGAAACGATCGTGGACTGCTTGTATAAAAACGGACACGTGGTAAGCGAGATAGCAAAAAATAAGATAGGTTTGGAAGAGTATTACGTCGAGCTTATGTCGAAAAAGGAGGAAGAATGATATGGAAAACACACGTGCATTAAAATTCGAATCGCCCAGCTTTTTTCAGCGGTTAAAAGGTATGTTGGGCGTAGATTTCTACCGATTATTCCATACTCCGTTATTTTACATTTTTCTTGCGATCGCCGCGATTATTCCGGCTATGATCCTCGGCACGATGGGCGCGGAGGGCGCGGAGCAGCTTTATAAAAACACGTGGCATATCGTCGCCGCAGAAACTCCGTTATACGCCGTTTCCGATATCGCCGAATACGCGAATATGAATATGGTTTTCATTTTCGGCGGTATTATGGTTTCCATTTTTATCGGACACGATTATAAGAGCGGCTATGTGAAACAGCTGTTCACTACGCACGCGAAAAAGCAGGACTATATGATATCCAAATCCGCGATCGGCGCGTTTTCTATGGCGTGTATGTGTGTTACGTATTTGCTGGGCGCGGTAGGCGCAGGGTTGTTCGCGCGCACGTCGTTTGAAGTGAACGTGGGCTCGTTGATCTTTGCGATCGTTGGTAAAATGATTATGAGCCTCGGTTGGGCGAGCTTATATACCTTTCTCAATATCATTTTCAGAAAATATTTCGGCATTTCGATAGCCTCGTCTTTCTTTTTCGGTACGGGCATACTGATCGTAGGCGTTGGCGCGATCGTGGGGGATTCTCCGCTTTTGAACGTGTTTTTATACGGCTCGTCCGTTTACGCGTGTCTTTCCAGCAATATTTGGACGGTTGTCGTGTGTCTGGTAATTTCCGTGGCGTGGTCGGGGATTTATAACGTGCTGGGCACGCATATTCTTGAAAATGGCGACGTGTATTGATAGGAGATAATGAAAATGAATGCGATAGAAATCAGAAACTTATCCAAAAACTTCGGGGAAAAGCAGGCGGTGAAAGGCTTGAATATGACCGTCCCTATGGGCGCGATCTACGGCTTTATCGGTGAAAACGGGAGTGGAAAATCCACCACGGAAAAGATGATTTGCGGACTCATTCATCCGAGCGAGGGACAAATCAAACTGTTCGGTAAAGATTATACCGACGAGGACGTACGCGCAAAAGTCGGCGTATTAATTGAAACGGTAGGCTGTTTTCAAAATTACAACGTTTGGAACAACCTTATGCTCCAAGCCGCGAATTTGAGTATTCAAAACGCCGAGGAAGAAGTGCGGAAGGTGCTTAAAATCGTGAGAATGGAGGGCGCGGCGTCCAATAAATTCAAAAACTGCTCGCTGGGTATGAAACAACGTATCGGTATTGCTATGGCGCTCCTTGGCAATCCGACATTGCTCGTGTTGGACGAACCGATCAACGGACTTGACGCGGACGGTATGCGGATTATGCGCGAGGTGCTTGTCGATA
>JAZNEZ010000106.1:0-3700 GCA_045588875.1 Candidatus Scatosoma sp.
AAAAATATGGTTTATATGGGCAGTACCGTGGTATACGGCCGCGACGTTGCGGTAGTTACGGCGACAGGTATGGATACCGAAATGGGTAAGATCGCAGGCGCGCTTGCACAAGCGGAAGAGGGCAAAACGCCTTTGCAACGCAAACTCGGCCAGCTTTCGAAAATCCTCACGTGGCTCGTGCTCGGTATCAGCTTGATTGTGTTCGGCGTACAGCTGATCCGTCATATCACCGATCTGCAATTCGAGTTCGTGCTCGATTCCTTTATGGTCGCGGTTTCGCTTGCGGTTGCGGCAATTCCCGAAGGTCTTGCGGCAGTCGTAACCGTCGTGCTTTCGATCGGCGTTACGAATATGTCCAAGCGCAACGCCATTATCCGTAAGCTTACGGCGGTGGAAACGCTCGGTTGCGCACAGATCATTTGCTCGGATAAAACGGGTACGCTCACTCAAAACAAGATGACGGTCGTAGACAGTTTCTGCGAGGACGAAAAACGCGTGGCAACGGCGATGGCGCTTTGCTCGGACGCGGAACTCAACGCAGACGGTACGATCTCGGGCGAACCCACCGAGGCGGCGCTCGTGGCTTGGGCGAATAAGGTGGAACTCCCTAAATACGAGCTTAAAAACAAACTTCCAAGAGTAGGCGAGCTACCTTTTGACTCCGGTCGTAAAATGATGTCCACGTGGCATAAAACGAAAGAGGGCTACGTGCAGTACACGAAAGGTGCGCCCGACGTCGTAATCGATCGTTGCAAGTTCTATCTCAAAGACGGTAAGATTGTGCCTATGACGGAAGAATATCGAGCGGAGATCCTTGTCGCGAATAAGGCGATGGCGGATAAAGCCCTCCGTGTGCTTGCCTGTGCGGAAAGAGCGTGGAAAGAGCTCCCTGAAAAATACGATTCCGAAACGCAAGAAACGGAGCTTTGTTTCACGGGACTTTGCGGTATGATCGATCCCGTGCGTCCCGAAGTAAAAGACGCTATTGTGCAGTGTCGCGAGGCAGGCATCCGTCCTATTATGATTACGGGCGACCATATCGATACGGCGATTGCGATTGCGAAAGAGCTGGGTATTCTCACCGACGGCGTGCACGCAATCACGGGCTCGCAGATCAACGAAATGGACGACGAAACGTTTGAAAAAGAGTTTATGTCGATCGGCGTTTACGCTCGCGTACAACCCGAACATAAGACGCGTATCGTCAACGCTTGGAAGAAAGCAGGCTACGTTACGGCTATGACGGGCGACGGCGTGAACGACGCACCCTCGATCAAGTCGGCGGATATCGGCGTGGGTATGGGTATCACGGGTACGGACGTTACCAAGAACGTAGCGGATATGGTGCTCGCGGACGACAACTTCGCGACCATCGTCGGCGCGGTAGAGGAAGGACGTCGTATTTACGATAATATCCGTAAGGCGATTCAGTTCCTGCTTGCGTCGAATATGAGTGAGGTCATTTCGATTTTCGTGGCGACCTTGATCGGTTTCACAATTTTGAAACCCGTGCATTTGCTTTGGATTAACCTCGTAACCGACTGTTTCCCCGCGCTTGCGCTCGGAACGGAAAAGGCAGAGGCAAGCGTTATGAAACGCAAACCCCGTAATTCCAAAGCCGGTATTTTTGCCGACGGTATGGGCGTAGACGTATTGTATCAAGGTGTTTTGGTGTCTATCTTGACGTTGTTCTCGTATTTCCTCGGTCATTTCCTTGAAACGGGTACTTGGACGATTGAAGACAGCGCGCACGGTATGACGATGGCGTTCCTTACGATGTCGATGGCAGAGATCTTCCACAGCTTTAATATGCGTTCGCAACGCGGCTCGCTGTTTGGAATGAAAACGAACAATAATATGCTGTTGTTCGCTGGCTTGGGCTCGCTTTTGGCGACTACGCTCGTTTGCGAAGTGCCTTTCCTTGCAAATGCGTTCGGTTTTGAGGCGGTTAACTTCCTTGAATACGCTTGCGCGATCGGGCTTGGTTTGTTGGTAATTCCTATCGTTGAACTCGTTAAATTTATACAGAGAAAAACGGCGAAAAATAAATAATTCAAAAATGCAAGAAGGGTGCTACGGATCGTGGCACTCTTTTTTTGTGGCGGAAGGGCGAAAAATGCCGAAAAAAAGTAAAAGGGGGCTACCGTGTCCGCGTTGAAAAGGGAAAATTGAGAAAAATTCCTAATTTTATCGAATATTTTTTCTTAAAACCCTTGACCGATTGCGTAAGATATGTTATAATAATACTTGACAAATAAGAAACTGTATCCCGTTTCGTGGGGCAGTGGAGAAACTTGAACGAAACCGAGGTGTTAAAATGGCGGACAAGAAACAATTAGAAACATCTAAAATCGACGCGCTGTATAGTTGGATTTCCTATGATTTGCAGAAGATGAAAGGCGAGCTGCTCAAAGAGATGAAATATTCTTCCGTGCAGGTCGGTTCTCTCTATCAAGCAATTCAAACGGATAAGGATAAGTCCTCGCAAGCGATTTCGCAGGAGATTCGTTATAGCTATAAGCAAAATCAAACGATTTACGACGGTTTGGCGACGATGCTCACCAAAGAAGTGGGCGAGCGTTTGAATTCGATGGATGCTTCTGTGTCTGCGATCAGCGAAAAGACCGTAGCCTTGGACGAGAAACAGGATAAATTACAAGCGGCGATCGACGCGGCGGTGGAAAACGTTATGCAAAAGCTCGGCGAGCTGGAAAACGTTGATTCGGACGCGCTGGCTAACACGGTTAAAGAAAAGGTTGCCGAAGTGATGCCGCAGCTTGAAGAGGCTGTGAGCGAGATTAAATATAGCTTTATGCAACAACAGGCGATCTACGACGGATTGAGCGCGCTCATTTCGGGCGAGGTCGTTACAAAGCTCGACGACGTAAAAGCAAAGCTTGCGATTTTGGAACAGCTTGATAAGGCGATTGAGGAAGTGAACGCAAGGGTTGCCGAGGGTATCGCGTTGTTTGAGGACGCCGATTATAAAACGGTGATCGAATCGGTTGCCGAGAAAACGGAGGAAAGCGTTGCAGAACACTCTCGTCAAGTGCTTGAAGCAGTGGCGGCTATTCCCGTGGCGGAAAACGTGGATTATAACCGTATCGTAGACGAGGTAGGCGACAAGGTGCTTGAACTCCTTGGGGAAGTCGGGTTGGGCGAAACATCTCCTGCGCCCGTCGTGGAAGAAAAGTTCGCAGAGCCCGTGGAAGTGGCGATCGATTACGACAGAATTATTTACGGCGCGGCGGAAAAGGTCGTGGAGTCTTTGCCCTATCCCGAAAAGGTGAATTACCGTCGTATCGACGAGAGCTTTGTAAAAGCCGCGGAAAAAATCACCGTTGAGGCAAAAGTAGAAGAGGACGCAATCGCAAACGCGGTGGCGGCGGCAGTCGATAAAGCAGTTGAAAAAATGATGGCGGCGTTGGATATCGACGCGATCGCAAACGCGGTGGCGGCGAGAATCGAAATGCCCGTGGTGGAAGCGCCCGAGATCGATTACGACCTGCTTGCGGATAAAGTGGCGGATAAGGTTTCCGCAAAACTTGGACAAATCGAAAATATCGACTATGATAAAGTCGGCGAGGCGGTAGCGAATGCGTCGGCTGATCCCGTGGATTACGACCGTATCGCGGCGATCGTTGCGGAAAAGCTTGAAAACAAACCCTGCGAAGAACCTACATACGAGCTCGTCGTTGAC
>JAZNEZ010000107.1:0-2717 GCA_045588875.1 Candidatus Scatosoma sp.
ACGTTTACTTTATCAACGGCACGGAAAGCAACACGGCGAAAAACTCCTACGGCGACGTAGTAAAGGGTTCGCTTATGCGTATTTCCAAGACCGAGCTTGCAAAGCAAGAGTACGACGCGGCGCAAATCGTCGTTCCTTCCCTTTTTGTAGCAGGGGATTACACCTCGGGTGTGTTCATTTACGGCGGATACGTATATTACGCAACCCCGACCACGGATAAGAATATGGACGGTGAGGTGGAATCTTCGTGGATCGACTTCAAGCGCGCGAAACTCGACGGCACGGAAACCATGAAAGATTATTATTTCCGTCTTTCGTCCAACTCCGCAAACTACCGTTTTGTGGAAGAGGACGGCGTGGTGTACTGCTTATACGAAGAGGACGGCGCGCTCAAATCGTACGACACGAAAGACAAGGTAAGCCGTACCCTCGTGAAGAACGCGAAATCCTCTTTCTTCTACGATAAAAACGATTTGACCAACCCCAACGTGTATTACACGATGAACGTGGTGGTGGACGCGGACAGCGACTATTCCACGACGGCGACCTACGACCAGCTCTACTGCGTAAACGCGGCGGCGCGCGTGGAGAGTGTGGATAAGAACGCGGCGTCCTATAAGGTAAAGGACGGTAAGACGTACGATTTCGACGAGAATTATCTTAAAGAACAGAACGAAGAGGCGAAAAAGGACGGCGAAGAGGCGACCTACGATCTTGCCGATTACACGACGTACCCTTATGTGAACCTCGGCGAGCTGGTGCTCGACGGTATCGGTAGCAACGCCTCGAAAGCCACGCAGTTCAATGGCGATAAGACGAAAGCGGCTACCCCCGACGGATATAACTACACGGTGGCAAGCTATCAGAACGGCGGCGTATACTTCACGAGAACGGAAGTAGCGAAAACCTCGTCTGACGCAGAAAGCACCAAGCTTTACTACCTTGCGGACGCGGACGGCGTGGACGGCGCCGAATGGGACGCGGTCGGCGGCAACGCGAGCGATAAGATCGACGTGGTGGCGCGCAATTCCGAAACGGTTGCCTCGGCGGTGTTTACGGTGGATACTGACGGCGCGCATAGCTATTATTACGTTGCAAACGAAACCCTTTATAAGTCGGTGGCAGGTGGTGCGCCCGTTGCAATGACGAGAAAGGAAGTTAAGGATGTAACCCTTTGGAAAACGGAGGGCGATTACCTTTATTATTATAAAGCGAACACCGAAGGCAACGGCAACAACCTTACGAGAATTAACGTGAGCGGTAGCGCGGAGGATTACAACGTGCTGTTGCAGGACGAAAAGACGGAATACCAGCCGATAACGCTTGTCGGCGTACAGTGGAATTCCTCGTGGTACAAGCCTGAAATGTTCGGCACGAAGTTGCTCTATTCGAACGAGCAGGCGTTCGGTTCTGTTTCCTATAATTATATTTACGCGACGAATTTGCCGGCAACGCAAGCAGAGATCAAGGCGATCAACGAAAAATACGAGGCGGTACAGGACGCGATCGACGAATATTCGGATAACGCGGAATTGCAGGACGTAATGACTTACTATTTCCGTACGGGCAAGACGACGGCGTACGACGCGGTGAAGAGTTTATACGACGAAGTTTCCGAACAGAAATATTTCCAAGAATTTGTGGATAAATTCTCTGCGACAACGGATAAGCTGGAAAAGGAAAGCTATTTCTTCGACCTCGTGGGTAAAATGAAAGCCGAGGACATCGAGGCGATCGACGCGGCGTGGGCGGACAGTCTGCGTTCGGAGGAAGAGGACGACGAGGAAGATAGCGGCTTGGAAACTTGGGCAATCGTGCTCATTATCGTGGGTAGCGTGCTCGTGGTTGCGGCGGCGGTAACCGTGCCCCTTTGTATCGTATACGCCAAGAAAAAGGCAAAAGCGAAAGCGGCGGAAGAAACGGTGAACGCGTATAAGCGCAAAAAGATTGACACCACCGACGATAAATCTATCGACGTATACGCAGACGACGAAACGGAAATGTCGGAAGAGAAAAAAGACGAATAAAGGCGAGTAAAGTCGTTCCCAAGTAGGGGAACGACTTTCTTTTTTGAAAATTTGAAAAAATTTTTTATAAATGTTGAAAAAGGGCTTAAAAACGGTTTACAAAATCGATAATTCTTAATATAATATAGCAAAATATAATATTGAACGGCGAACAGCCGAAAAACGAGGGAAAAGATTATTATGGCGAATTACGTATTATGCCCCAGATGTGAATTGAATTTTATCGACGCAGACGAGCAGGAATATTGCGAGGTATGCGTAAAGGAATTGAGTGGCGAAAAGACCTTCACCGACGATTTCGAGGCGGAAGAGGCTATCGAAGAAACGGAGCTTTGCCCGATCTGCGGTGAGAATTATATGCAGTACGGCGAAAAGATGTGCGAGGAGTGCAAGAAAAAAGCCGACTACGAGGACGAAACGCTCGACGAGGACGAGGACACCGAGGACGCGTCTTGGAGAAGTTACCTCGACGACGAGGAAGAGGAAATGGATTTGGGTATTCCCGACTCCGAGTTTGAGGAAGAGGAAGAAGAGGAAGAAGAGGAAGAGGAAATTAGCGACGAGCCCGACGACTTTGAGTACGTTTCCGCCGACGATTACGACGAAGATCTCGACGACGAGGACGACGACGAGGATGACGACGACGATTTCTGATCGATAAGGCAAACGGCTACCGCCTTTATGCCGTAG
>JAZNEZ010000108.1:0-7015 GCA_045588875.1 Candidatus Scatosoma sp.
CGAACAAGCCGCGCGCCTCTGCCGTCAATGCATTTGTCGTGCCATTCGTATCGCAAAGATATAAGCCGCCCTCCGTAGGGGTAAACACGTTCAAAAGTAACTTGAAAAGGGTACTTTTTCCTGCGCCCGACGCACCCGTTAAGCACACGATCTCGCCCTTTTTAATCGTAGCGCTTGCGCCCGTCAGCACGCTTTCGCGACCGTAAGTAAATCCTACGTTTTCAAAGTCGATTTTCTGTAAATTTTCATAAACAGCAACGTCCACCGATCCGTCCTTTGCAATCGTTTCACAGGGCAAATCCTCAATTTCACAAAGCCGTTCGCCGCTTGCGATCCTTGAATAGTAGACGGGAATAATCGACGAAAACGCCGAGAACGGGTGTTGTAATTGCATCAAAAGCAGGATAACGGACAAAATCGAGCCGTAATCCGTGTTGCCTTGCAATACGCTGATACTACACCACACGACGGCAAAAATCAAACCGAAATTTCCAAGCAACGAGAACACGGCGTTCATCGTGGAACGCAACGCGTTTCTGCGCATACGTTTTTGATAGTAAACGTTTGCAAGTCCACCTGCCTTTTCTCTCGTCTTTTCTTCCGCGCCGTAGGCTTTGAGCGTCATAACAGAAGACACGCCCTCTTGCATAAACGCACGGGATTCCCCGTCCGCCTGCAACACCTCTTTTTGGTGTTTTTTAATCTGTTTTCTGAAAAATGCGGTGATACCGCCGAATATGCAACCGCAAACCACGTAGATCGCCGTAAACAGCGGATCGATCGTAGCAAGCGCGGCGATCGCACCCAAGCATTGTACGACCATACCTACAATCGCAGGCAATAACCCCACCGTATCCACGGAAATTTCCTGTACGTCGGACGTTAATCGATTTAACAACTCGCCGCTGTGATACGCTTGTAATCTGCCGTAATCAGAGCGTAAAATTTTTCCGAACATACGCGTTCGAAGTTCAGACGTTATCTTGGCGCGCAACCGCTCGGCGCAAAAGCCCGAAACCGTTTGTAGGGCGATACGCACGAGCAATAACCCCAAAAGCACGGCGGAAAATATCCAAAGCATTTTCGTCGCACCGCTCGACGCGCTGTTGATAAGATAGCGCACCATATACGCAAACGCAAGTGAGAGCACGGTGGAAACGACGGAAAAGCACGTGAGAAAAAGGACGTGCCCACGATACGGGCGCATCTCCTTTTTAATCCATAATTTCCCTTTTTTCGAAGTGATCTTCTCTTCCATTTTCCTTTACTTTTTCAACCTCAAAGCTCTTAAAACCTTTCCACCGAATGCGCGTATTTTCGCTTTCGTTCGCATGAAAAATCGGCGCGATTTATACGTTTTCACGCGTTTTTCCGCGTATCGTATATATTTCTTATCCGTGCAAAAAATATGTTTATCCTTGCGGAAAAATTCCGTCAGAACGCCGATAACTGCCTCTTCGGGTACGTTCTCGTCCGCGTAGCAATTATCGCCGCGAATGATATATCCTTTTTCCGTAGCGGCAAGCACGCGATGTAATATATAAGCGTCGCCGCGCTTATACAGCGCCACGTCCAGCCGTCTCAAACGTTCCGTTTTGGGCTTTACGACGATCGTATCCCTACGGTTTTTCAGCATCGGGAGCATACTCACCCCCACCGTAGGTCCGATATACACGCCCTTTTCTTTGAGAACGTCTTCGATTTTCCATTTCTCCGTCGCGTTTTCCATTATTCGGCAAACCCGTTTTTCTCAATGGTTTTCACGAACTGTTCCACGTCCGCGCGCGCGATTTGTTCTTCCACGTCGTATTCGCTCAAAAGCGCTTGCACGCCCTCGTCTACGCTATGTTCCGCCGTGAAAAAGTTCCACAAAAATGCGCCCGTTTCGTTGAGATTGATCATACCGTGAAAGCTTTTGCTCATTTCCCCAACGGGTACGACTACGCTTTCGCCCCCTACTTTCCGCACTACAAATCCGTTTTTGATCTTCATAATTTCACTCCCCTTTTTATTGATTATATATTTTTCCCGTAAGCGCCTCAAACGATTTTTGCACCGCCTCTTCCGAAATCGTACATTTCAAAAGATAGCAGGGAATTTCTGTTACTAATTTATCCGTCAGTTCCAAGGTCAACGCGGCGTTATCCTCGTCCTCGGGCATAAGTATTTGCGCAAACACGCGCGTCGCCGCCTCCGCAGGCGTTAATTTGATGATCTCGTTTTCTTTTGCCTGCTCCAAAAAGCAAAGTCCTTTCAAGGGCACGCTTGCGTTACAGCCCAAGCCCTCTTTGCCCATCCACGGCGTGCCGTAGGCGATAAATCCGCCGTCTTTATACTCTAAAATCGGCTTATCGCCGTTGACGATTCTTGCGCCCGTCAAATGTTTGAGCCAAAGTCCCGTGTGCGTGGACTTACCCGTGCCGCTACGCCCCAAAAACGCGTAACCGTTGCCCTCGTACTCCAACACCGCGGCGTGCAAAAGCATACGATTCAACGTGGGCAATTTGCGACAGATCGCGCGATACAGACAGATATTTTCGATATACCCGTCCGAAAAGCCCTCGGAAAGCGCTTTTTCTGCGTAAAATTCTTCGTTGGTTACCGCCACTTCCAAATCCGTGGGTGATTCCTGATCTTCCGATAAATATTTCTCGCAGAAAATTTCGGTGTATTTACATCTGTTCTTAATCGAAATACGCAAGCCTGCAATTTCGTAAATCATCCATTATCCCCCTTTTTGCGAAATCAAACGCGTACGTCGCCCTTTTCCCCGAGCAGGTCGGCGTGTTTTTCCAAAATCGGATCGATCTCGTTTTCAATAAACGCCACCGTTTGCGACGGCGCTCTGCCGATAAATTTCTTCGCGTCGAGAATCTCGTCGAGCTTATCCCAAACGGGCTTGAACATTTCGTCCTGCTTGATTAAATCGATCAGATTGTTTTCGCCGCCCTCGACCTTGACGTTCTTTCCTGCCTCCATAGACAACACGCGGATACGCTCGTGCAATTCCTGACGGTTTCCGCCTGCCTTTACGCAACCCATCATAATATTTTCGGTCGCCATAAACGGCAGTTCCGCACGGATATGCTTAGCGATTACCTTATCGTAAACAACGAGGTTTTCCGCAACGTTCATATAGATATTCAAAATCGCGTCCACCGACAAAAACGCCTGCGCGTTCACGATACGGCGGTTTGCCGAGTCGTCGAGCGTACGTTCAAACCATTGCGTAGAGGCCGTCAGCGCGCTGTTCATAGGTAGAGAAATTACGTAGCGCGCGAGCGAGCCGATACGCTCCGAACGCATAGGATTGCGTTTATACGCCATCGCCGACGAGCCGATCTGGTTCTTTTCAAACGGCTCTTCGATCTCTTTCATATTTTGCAATATACGGATATCGTTGGAGAATTTATATGCGCTTTGCGCGATCTGCGAAAGTACGCACAAAATATTATAATCGAGCTTTCTCGGATACGTCTGTCCCGTTACGCCGTATACCTTTTCATAGCCGAGCTTGGAAACGACGCGTTTTTCAAGCTCTTTCACTTTTTCCTCGTCGCCGCCGAACAGCTCCATAAAGCTTGCCTGCGTACCCGTCGTGCCTTTCACGCCGCGGAGCTTGATATTGTTCTTTGCGTTCATCAGGTTTTCGTAGTCCATTTCCAGATCCTGCAACCAAAGGGTGGCGCGCTTGCCGACCGTGGTAAGCTGCGCAGGCTGTAAATGCGTGAAACCGAGCGTGGGCATATCCTTATATTTGAGCGCGAACTTTTTCAGCTTATCCATTACGTTGACAAGCTTTTTCAACACGATATCGAGCGCCTCGTCGAGCATAATCGCCTCGGCGTTACAGTTGACGAAACAGCTCGTCGCGCCAAGGTGAATGATCGGCATTGCCGTTTTCGCGTATTCACCGTACGCTTTCACGTGCGCCATAACGTCGTGCCGAACCTCTCTTTCGAATTTTGCCGCGAGCTCGTAATCGATACTCTCCGCGTATTCTTTGAGTTCGTTTACCTGTTCTTGCGTTACGTTCAATCCCAACTCCATTTCCGATTCCGCAAGCGCAATCCAAAGCTTTCTCCAAAGCTTGAAACGTTTCTCGTCGGAAAACGCCCGTTGCATTTCCTTGCTTGCATAACGGGTGATTAAAGGGTTATTGTAAATGCTGTTATCCATATTCTCTATATTTCTCCTTACGCTTTCGTGGGCTCGGCGTACGAAACGCCGAACGTTTCCGCGGTAACCGTTTTCATCTTTTGTTCTTCATACGGGCGATCGCTCCAATCCGTTTTCGTTTCTGCGATCGAGTCCACCGTTTCCATGCCCTCAATCACCTTTCCGAATGCGGCGTATTGCCCGTCGAGATAGTCCGCGTTATCGTGCATTACGAAAAACTGCGAGCCTGCCGAATCGGGGTGTTGCGCCCTTGCCATAGAAAGTACGCCGCGCTCGTGTGAAATATCGTTCTGCTTAAAGCCGTTGGACGAAAATTCGCCTTGGATATGATACCCTGGGCCGCCCGTGCCCGTGCCGTTCGGATCGCCGCCTTGAATCATAAAGCCTGCGATCACGCGGTGAAAGATCAATCCGTTATAATATCCTTTTTGAACGAGGGATAAAAAATTATTAACCGTGTTGGGAGCTTTATCAGGATAAAGCTCTGCCTTGAAGGTTTTGCCGTTTTCCATTTCAAACGTAACGATAGGATTACTCATTGTTGTTCTTTCCTTTTTATTCTTCGTATTTTTCTACTTTTACGTTCGCTTCCTCAAAAAGTGCGAGCGAGAAATCGTCGGGATAGCCGTCTTTATAAACGACGCGCGTAATGCCGGCGTTGATAATAATTTTCGCGCAGATCACGCAAGGCTGGTGGGTACAATAAAGCGTTGCGCCGTTGATATTCACGCCGTGTCTTGCCGCTTGGATCACGGCGTTTTGTTCGGCGTGTACGGCAAAGCAAAGCTCGTGCTGCGTACCGCTGGGAATATTCAGTTTTCTACGCAGACATTCCCCTTTTTCCTCACAGCTTTTAATGCCTGCCGGCGCGCCGTTATAACCCGTAGCCATTACGCGCTTGTCCTTTACGATCACCGCGCCGACGTGGCGGTTTTGTTGATAACAGCTTGACCAGCTTGCCACCGTTTGGGTAAGTTCCATAAACCGACGATCCCATTTATCCGCTTTCGACATCGATTGTTTTCTCCTTTTTCCTTTGTATCCACGATTGATTATACCACATTTTTCGTTGAAAATCAATCCTTTGAAACGCGTTTTTCATTTTAACTTGCGTTCGCTTAAAAATTTTCGGTATTTTTTTCCTTTTTTTGTTTGACGGGCGTAAAAAACTGTTTATAATATAACCGTATAAAAAAATTAAACTTTTCGGAGGATCATTTTTATGAACATTAAACCTTTATTCGACAAAGTCGTCGTAGAAAGCGTAACCGTGGAAGAAAAGACCAAAAGCGGCTTTTTCCTCCCTACTTCCGCACAGGAAAAGCCCCAGACCTGTCAGGTCGTTGCCGTCGGCCCCGGGGGGATTATCGACGGAAAAGAAATCGTGATGCAAGTGAAAGTGGGCGATAAAGTACTTTGCTCTAAATATGCAGGCTCGGATTTCAAAGTAGACGGAAAAGAATTTACGATCATTAAACAAAGCGATATTCTCGCGATCGTGGAAGATTAAAATCATCAAGGAGATAAATCATTATGGCTAAACAGATTAAATACGGCGAAGACGCAAGAAAGGCACTCGAAACGGGCGTAAACGTTTTGGCGGATACCGTCAAAATTACCCTCGGCCCTAAGGGAAGAAACGTGGTACTCGATAAGAAATTCGGTGCTCCCCTTATCACCAACGACGGCGTAACCATCGCAAAAGAAATCGAACTCAACGATCCTTTTGAAAATATGGGCGCACAGCTTGTCAAAGAGGTTTCCACCAAAACCAACGACGTGGCAGGCGACGGTACGACGACGGCTGTCGTTTTGGCGCAGGCAATCGTGCGCGAGGGCTTGAAAAACCTCGCGGCAGGCGCGAACCCTATCATTTTGAAGGACGGTATTAAAAAGGCTGTCGATACCACGGTTGCGCATTTGAAGAGTATTTCTAAATCGGTGGAAAGCAATAAGGCGATCGAACAGACCGCGTCTATTTCCGCAGGCGATCCCGAAGTGGGTACTTTAATCGCAAAAGCGATGGAAATCGTCGGCAAGGACGGCGTTATCACCGTGGAAGAAGGTAAATCGATGAACACCGAGCTGTCCACCGTAGAGGGTATGCAATTCGACCGCGGCTATGCCTCGGCGTATATGGTTACGAACACCGATAAAATGGAAGCAGTGCTCGAAAATCCCTATATCTTGATCACCGATAAGAAAATTTCCAGCTTACAGGAGATTTTGCCCGTGATCGAGCCCCTTGCACAGCAGGGTGCGAAACTGTTGGTGATCGCAGAGGACGTTGAGGGCGACGCGCTTGCGGCTTTGATCGTGAACAAGCTTAAAGGCGTGTTCAACTCCGTTGCCGTGAAAGCCCCTGGGTTCGGCGACAGAAGAAAGGATATGCTCCGCGATATCGCAACGCTTACAGGCGGTGAGGTGATTTCCTCCGACCTTGGCTTGGAATTTAAGGACGTTACGATCGATATGCTCGGCAGAGCGACGACCGTGCGTGTGGATAAAGAAAACACCACCATTATCGGCGGCGCAGGCGACGCGGAAGAAATCAAGGCGCGTATCGCCTCTATCAAAGCGCAGATCGCGGAAACGAAATCCGATTACGACCGTGAAAAATTACAGGAACGCCTTGCAAAGCTTGCAGGCGGCGTGGCGGGGATTAGCGTAGGCGCGGCAACCGAAGTGGAAATGAAAGAAAAGAAACTCCGTATCGACGACGCACTCGCCGCTACGAGAGCAGCCGTAGAAGAAGGTTACGTGCCCGGCGGCGGTACTGCCCTTCTCTCTGCCGTTCCTACCGTGAAAAAGTTGGTTGCGTCCTTAAGTCGGATCG